>JBDUEH010000044.1:0-10029 GCA_040002555.1 Gemmatimonadales bacterium
AGCTTCAATGTATGTCTGGCGGTAATACCTCGCGCTCGATCGAAGCGCATTTCGATGTGATTGTGGTAGGCGCCGGCCATGCCGGTACTGAAGCCGCAGTGGGGGCTGCACGAACTGGCGCGAGCGTTGGCCTGGTCACCAGCTCCCTTGAGACCATCGGCCAGATGTCGTGTAATCCGGCAATTGGCGGAGTCGCAAAGGGCACCGTCGTGCGCGAAGTCGATGCGCTTGGCGGCATCATGGGCCGGGCGACCGATCTCGCAACCATACAGTTTCGGATGCTCAACCGCAGCAAGGGCCCCGCTGTATGGGCGCCGAGAGCCCAATGCGATCGTGGTCTCTACCGGAGAGCTGCTCGCTCACTCATCGAGCAGCACGACCGCATCCAGACAATTCAAGGGACCGTCGCACGTCTGATTTTCGATACGCAGGATTCTGTCGCCGGAATTGAAACACTCGAGGGTCGTGCTTTTACTGCTTCCTGCGTAGTTATTACTACAGGCACGTTCCTTCGCGGTCGGATTCACATCGGTACAGATACAAATCTCTCGGGCGGAAGGGCAGGAGAATCAGCTACAACTCACTTAGCCGAACAGCTCGAGAATGCGGGATTGGAAGTGTCTCGTTTCAAGACGGGAACGCCTCCGCGCATTGACGGTCGGTCGGTTGATTTCTCGAAAATGGAGAGACAGGAAAGCGAGATCGACCAGTTTGACTATTCGTGGTCGCACTTCTGGAAGCACGAGGACGGGACTTCGCTCCGCGACCGGCGCCTCGCACAGATGCCATGCTGGATCGCGCATGTCGATGCGCCAGCCAAGGCGATCGTTCAGGAAAAGATTGCCCAGTCTGCCATGTACGGCGGCGCGATCACCGCACGAGGTCCGAGGTACTGCCCGTCCATCGAGGACAAGATTGTCCGTTTTCCTCATGCCGAGCGACATCAGCTTTTTCTTGAACCCGAAGGACACGACACGTCGGAGCTCTATGTCAACGGCTTGTCGACCTCACTGCCTGGCTCCGTGCAGCTCGAGATTCTAAAAACGATTCCCGGTCTGGAACACGTGCGAATGAATCGCGCCGGATATGCGATCGAGTATGACTATTACCCACCGACGCAACTCGACAGTACGCTCCAGGTGAAGAACATCAGCGGTCTTTTTTTCGCTGGACAAATAAATGGTACGACGGGATACGAAGAAGCCGCAGGGCAAGGGACTCTCGCCGGCATCAATGCTGGCCTCTCCGCGACAAAGCGCGATCCACTCGTGCTCGGACGTGAGACATCCTACATCGGCGTGCTGGCCGATGATCTCGTGACTTGCGGTGTTGACGAACCTTACCGGCTTTTTACTTCACGATCGGAATTCCGATTGACGGTTCGCCAGGACAACGCACTCTCTAGACTAGGTGAGATCGGACTTGGATTGGGGCTGTTCAGTGATGCAGAAGCACTCGTTGTAGCCGACCGCCTCGCGGAGTCGGAGAAAATACATGGGACAGCGGCAATCACGAGCATCAGCCCGGATGTAGCCAATCCAGTTCTGGAAAAGGCCGGAACGACCCCGATTCGTCATTCCGTTAAAATCGTGGAGCTCGCGAAACGCCACGGTGTTGCGTTGTCCGACCTGTTCAACGCAGCCGGAGTTTCATCGGTTTTCTCGTCCGAAGGAATGATCTCGGCAGAGCTCGAGACGAAATATTCCGGATATTTCGAGCGCGAGCGAGCGCAGGTCGATCGAATCAAGCTGATGGGAGAGTTTCCAATTCCGACGGACATTCCGTTCGAAGGAATGGCCTCGCTTTCATTTGAGGCGAGACAAAAGCTCGATGCGATACGGCCCAGAACTCTTGCGCAGGCTTCAAGGATTCCCGGAGTCAGTCCGAGTGACATTCAGAATCTCGTTATCGAGATAGAACGGAGAAAGCCGACGCCTCTGCCTGCCTAGGTGACGGCACTGCTTACGCTGCCAACGGGCTCGTTGCTGTATTCGAGAACAATCACTGCGACCGCTATCAAGGCGCCGCCGACGATAATCGAAAAAGTCAGATCCTGATCGAGAATCACAGCCCCCAGCATGGCGGTGAAGAAGGGTTCAATCGTGGAGATAATCGAAGTTCGAACGGGACCGAGGACCCTTAAACCAGCGAGCAGAGTCCCGAAAGCCATCACTGTTCCAACGACTGCGAGAAGAATGAGAATCGCCCAGACATTGATTCCACTCGGAATTGCGAACTGACGAGCGGCGAGACTGACAACAAGAAATGACGCAGCGATTCCACTAATCAGATAGAATGATGAAAGTGCTGGTGACAGTTGTCCCTGCGCATCGTTGATCATCGGCAGGTACAACGCGTACAGGAACGCGGTGCCAAGAGCCATCGTGACCCCGATGTTCGACGTGCTTTTGGCTGGAGTGCCCACCATTACAGCAATTCCAGCCATCGCCATTGCAAGCGCGACGAGGCGTGGTCCCGTCAGCCGTTCGCGGCCTCGTGCTGCTGAGATGCCGGCGACCCAGGCGGGGTAAGTATAGAAGAGAAATGCGAGTTCTCCGACAGGTAGATAGTCGAGTGCCTTGAACGATAGGTACGAGATTGCCGCCTGGGCGATTCCTCCGATCGCCACGAGGCGCCACGCTGCTTTGCGGAAGGACGTTCGACGTTGGGTCCGCAGCGTCATTGCAAACAGAATCACAGCCGCGAGAAAGAACCGCCAGAAAACCACATCGAGAAGTGGCAGTCCCTGGCGCATCACGAGAAGTGTCAGCGTCGTCAGAGACCCGAAGCAGCATGCCGACACGACGATGAGTGCGGTAGCACGGAGGATTGGGTATCGTCTCATTGTCACGCGGAAATTTATGACTATTGTGTCTCGGCGCCTTTACTGGCCGACCTTTCATTGGCGCGCCATCTTGGTTCCTAATTGAGCTCATCACAGACAGCGCACGCTGAGGTCTTCCTTGACGTCATCCACGTTCACCGAAATTCCCGCACTCGATCCCGGATCGCTTGACGATCCTTCGAAGGACCTTGGCTTTGGATCCGAGGTCGCGCGAGGTAGTCACAAGCGGCTGTTGAATCGAGATGGCTCCTTTAACGTTGTTCGCTTCGGCCTGAGGCCTTTCGCCTCGCTGAGCATTTACCACTGGTCTCTCTCGGCCTCGTGGCCGCGATTTCTCGGGATGCTCGCAGTTGCATACCTTACGATCAACACGCTGTTCGCGTTTGGCTACATCCTCTGCGGAGTAAATGCACTACAGGGAGAAGCGGTTGGTTCGGCCGCCTCCGTTTTCGCGCGCGCGTTCTTTTTCAGCGTTCAAACATTTGCAACGATCGGATATGGGCATGTGATCGCGATCGGCACTGCCGCGAATGTTCTTGTCACCCTCGAAGCATTCCTTAACATCGTTGGCGTTGCACTATCGACAGGTGTTGTATTCGCGCGCTTCTCCCGCCCTACGGCAAAGATCATCTACAGCCGACAGGCAGTTGTAGCACCTTACAAGGGTATTTCGGCCTTGGAGTTTCGAATTGCAAATGCTCGCACGAGCCAGATCATCGAGCTCGAGGCAAAGGTGATCCTGAGCAGGATCGAGGCGACAGGAGAAGGTCTCGTGAGGAAATTTCGCGATCTCCACTTGGAGAGAACACGGGTCACGTTTTTTCCGTTGAGCTGGACGCTCGTGCATCCGATTGATGAAAGGAGTCCTCTGCTGGGAATGCAGTACGAAGATCTCCTCGAATCGAATACCGAAATTCTGATTCTTCTTACAGGCACGGATGAGACATCGTCTCAGACCGTGCATTCCAGATCGTCGTACAAGGCAGAAGAGATTGTCTGGAACGCGACATTTGCGCCGATATTCAAGCGCAGTCACGAGGATGGAATTCTGGGCATGGACGTCGGTCGAATACACGACATCGCCAAATTGGACTGAACACCGGAAAAGTGTGCAACGGATGGCTCCTCGGACGTCTTACATACTGAGATGTCTCGCCAAAAAACCCTTTAGCCAAATTACAGTCATGAAACGGATTTTCTTATTTTTAGGTGTTATTTCAACGCCATTGATGGCGCAGAATGCCACCACTATAGCAACACCACCACAAATCGCTGTCGCTTCGCGCGGCGAAATCAAGGTCAACCCAGACCACGCCACGATTCAAATCAGCGTTCAGACCAAGGCCCAGTCGGCAGCAGCCGCCGCCGCCGAGAACGCTTCCAAGCAGAAGGCTGTCATCGACGCCCTGCGCGCGTTGGGCTTGAAGGATTCGGAGATTTCGACATCGGACTACAGCGTTTACCCCGAACAGCGTTATGAGCCTAACAAAGAGCCCACCGTGGTTGGGTACAACGTGAACAACACTCTTTCCGTGGAAGTGTCAGCATTGAAGATGGTTGGGCCGGTCATCGATGCGGCGCTGGCAAAAGGAGCCAACATGATCAGCTCCCTACAGTTTTCCGCGTCCAACACGGAAGCAGCCCGTCGATCTGCTATCGCCATGGCCATTCGGAGGGCTCGCGGCGATGCAGAGGCTGCAGCTACTGCAGCCGGCGGTTCACTCGGTGGCTTGCTAGAAGTGACCATCGGTGCCTACTACGCGCCTCCGCCGCGTCCGTTCGACATGAAGGTGCGGGGTGCCATGGCCACTTCCGCCGACCAGACGCCAATCAATCCAGGTGAGCAAACCGTATCTGTAGACATCAACACCCGCTGGGTTTACATGGACCGGAAGCTCTAAACCGACCGGTTTTTCACGTGAAACATCGAAGGTCCCGTGTGGTACTGCCAAGCGGGGCCTTCGAGCCATACATTCCCCTCACCAACAATCGATCCGGTGGCCGTGGGAAGAGTAATCGCAGTCGCGAACCAGAAAGGTGGCGTAGGCAAGACAACCACAACAGTTAACCTCGCAGCAAGTCTCGCGGCGGCCGAGCATCGCACGCTGCTGATCGACGGCGATCCGCAGGGAAATGCCACTAGCGGAGTGGGAATCAATGGGGCGGAAGTAGCCTCAACCCTTTATGAAGTCCTGCTTGGGTCCGCTCGATCCGACGAAGCAACCATCAGAGGTGTTCACTTCGAGAAGCTGGATGTAATCGCTGCGACTCCGGACCTGGCTGGTGCTGAGCTCGAGCTGATCGACAAGCCCGAAAGAGGTACGACGATGAGGCGCGCAATCGCTAACGTCCGCGACGACTACGACTTCATTCTCATCGACTGCCCCCCTTCACTGGGGCTGATAACGCTGAACATGCTCGGTGCTGCCGACGCAGTGCTGATCCCCCTGCAGTGCGAGTACTACGCTCTCGAAGGATTGTCTCAGCTTCTCAATACCGTTCACAGAATTCAGCACGGAGTAAATGAGGAGCTGGGTATAGTCGGAGTGCTTCTCACAATGTACGACGCACGCCTGAATCTCTCTCGCCAGGTAGCAGCCGATGCCAGAGAGTACTTCAATGAGACAGTGTTTGAGACAGTGATCCCTAGAAATGTCAGGCTTGCCGAAGCGCCGAGCTTTGGTAAGCCAATCATACTCTATGATATCGGTTCAGTGGGAGCGAAGGCATATATGCAAGTTGCCCAAGAATTGATTGCTCGAACACCTTCCGGAATCCCCAATGGCTCCTGAGAAATCTGCGCGGCGTTTAGGTCGAGGTCTCGACGCTCTGTTCTCCGCTCCAACTTCAACTCAGGCGCAAGCGGACGAAGGCCCGCTTCGGGATCTCGCCGTTACAAGCATTATCAGCAACCCCTTTCAGCCCCGGAAGAACTTCAAACCTCAAGACCTCAGAGAGCTTCAGGAAAGCCTGAAAGCAAACGGCCTTCTCCAGCCGATAACAGTTCGGCCAGCGCCAGATAAGGGCGGCACGTTCGAGCTCATTGCCGGCGAGCGCCGCCTCCGCGCAGCGATGGCGCTTGGCTGGCCGAAAATTTCTGCTGTGGTGAAGGATTTAAGTGACCAGGAAATCCTCACGCTTGCTCTGGTCGAAAATCTTCAGAGATCGGATCTGAACCCTATCGAAGAGGCCGAAGGATACGGCCAGCTGATCGAGCAATTCGGCCATACTCAGCAGTCAGTCGCAGCCATGGTCGGAAAAGACCGGTCGACGATTGCCAACGTTCTAAGAGTACTCCAGTTGCCGGCCACAGTTCGTCAGCTCTTGCAGGATGGTCAACTCACGGCCGGACAAGCCCGTCCTCTTCTTGCGCTTGAGAACGAGAAAAACATAACGGACCTGGCCCGCCAGATTGTCGCCAACGGGTTGAGCGCCCGAGAAGTAGAACGACGAGTTAGACAGACCGATCCGGACAAGTCGCGCTCCGGGAAGGCTCGCCCGAAGAAAGACGACCAGCGGGCTCCAGAAATACGAGCGATCGAACAAAGCTTACGAAAACACTTCCAGACCGACGTAGAGATCACGATGAAAACCTCCACAAAGGGGTCGATCTCCGTTGCATTCTACTCAGCTGATGATCTGCAAAGAATAATGGATCTCCTCGCAATCAAGGGCAATCAACACTGATCTCCACATGTTGCTTAACTCCTTTTTCGACAATCGTTTACACCATCCAAACCATAGATGATTAAGCATTTTTCCACAGCCTTAGTCGCGGTGGCTGCAATCACTATCGGGGCCTGTTCCCCCTCACCAAAGTCGCCGTCTACAACTAGCAATACGTTCAAGGTCGCGCTCTTGACTCCAGGACCAATCTCTGACAGGTCGTGGAACGGAGGCGCCTATGAAGGACTGATGGCAATTCGGGACAGTCTGGGAGCGCAAGTGAGTCACATCCAGACCAAAACACCGGCAGAGTTCGATGAGAATTTTCGCCAATATGGCGCGAAGGGATTCGATCTCGTTTTCGGACACGGCTTCGAATTTCAGGACGCAGCCCTTCGTGTGGCGCCTAGCTACCCGGCCACAGTCTATATCACTACCAGCGGGACAAGTGTCGCGAAGAACGTCGGTGGGGTGGACTTCGCATTTGAAGAGGCGTCTTACCTGGCCGGTATGGTGGCAGGGCGACTGACTAAATCAAACATTCTTGGTGTCATTGGCGGGACAGAGCTGCCGCCCGTCCAACGGAGTTTCGAAGCGTATGAGAAGGGAGCTCGCTCAGTAAACCCAAAAGTGAAGATCCTCAAGTCATATATCGGGAACTGGGACGACGCTAGCGCTGGCAAGGAGCAGGCAATAGCCCAGATATCTCGAAATGCCGACATAATTTTTCAAAATGCCGACGCCGCAGGTTTGGGCATTTTTCAGGCGGTAAAGGAATCTCCCGGTACCCTCATCGTCGGCTCGAATTCAAATCAAAACGCGATAGCTCCCAACCAAACTCTTGGCAGCGTGGTTATCGACCTGCCACATGCATTTCTGCTGGTCGCTCGAGAAATTCAAGCGGGACATTTCACGGGACACGTTTTCTCGCTCGGTCTCCACGATGGCGTTGTCAGGTACGTTCCCAACCCAGTGTTGCTTCACACAATTAAACCATCTGTAACGGCCGAAATTGACTCGGTGCAGAAGGCAATGCTCGCTGGATCATTCACGATGTCGCTCAATACCCCAAAAGCGCCGATTGCAAAATGATCCAAACTGACGTGCTTGCTGATTATCTGGACACATTGCTCGAGACGGAACGAATTCCAGATTATGCGGGAGCCGTTAACGGTCTCCAGCTCAGCAACTCCGGTTCTATCTACAAAATTGCCGCTGCTGTGGACTTCTCGTCGCGAACTGTTGCGGCCGCTATCGAAAAGCGCGCAAATCTCCTGCTCGTACACCATGGAATGTTCTGGGGCGGAGCACGACCAATTACCGGACGTCGCTATCAATTGGTTCGCTCGCTGATCGAAAACAACGTCGCAGTTTACTCATCTCACCTTCCGCTCGACTGTCACGGCACATTTGGTAACAATGTGCTACTATCTCGCGAACTCGGCCTGGACTCCAGTGGCACTTTCGCCAGTCACAAGGGAATCCCGATTGGAGTTCGTGGGTCGGCAACAATCGAGACAAGAAAATTGGTGGAGCGTTCCAGCCAGTTCGCTGCCCGCGAAGGCGGCAAAGCTGTTGTCACCGATTTCGATCCCAATGCAATCACCAGATCGTGGGCGATCTGCACAGGTTCCGGAGCGTCAGCCGAAACTCTTGAGGAAGCGGCAGCCCTTGGGGTGGACACATTGATCGTCGGAGAAGGGCCACACTGGACAGCAGTGGAAGCGATCGAGCTCGGGATCAAGATCATTTATGCCGGGCACTACGCAACCGAGACCTTGGGCGTCCGGGCGTTGGCTGAACATCTTTCTCACCATTTTCATCTCGACTGGATTCCGATACACGCGCCGACTGGCCTTTGACACCTGAGAACTCGCCTATGGCGAGCTACGGCCTCACACTGCACGAGGTAAGCAAGAGATTCGACAAGGTCATAGCGCTGGATAGTGCGTCGCTCGCGGTTCGTCCAGGATCGATCCACGCCCTGCTCGGCGAAAATGGCGCCGGGAAAACGACCTTAATGCGAATTGCCTTCGGCATGATCAGGCCGGACTCGGGAACTATTCGCATGAACGACGAACCCGTGTCCTTTTCATCTCCAGCGGATGCGATCGCGGCAGGCATCGGGATGGTTCATCAGCAGTTCTCACTCATTCCGGAGATGACGATCGCGGAGAACGTCGCACTTGGCGGCACTGGCAGGTACGACAATCAAGAAACCGCAAAACGCGTTGCAGCTCTCGCTGCAAAGATGGGTATGACGATCAATCCTCTTTCGAAGGTGAGAGATCTGACTGCGTCGGAACGTCAAAAGGTCGAGATCATCCGGACGTTTGCGCATCACGCAAGGACGCTCATACTCGACGAGCCGACCGCAGTTCTTACACCCCGCGACATCGGCGACCTGTTCGGTCAACTCCGAGCCTTCGCCACGAACGGCGGATCCGTTGTGCTCATCACTCACAAGCTTCACGATGCGCTCGAACACGCGGACGAGGTGACTGTTTTGCGAAGAGGTCGCGCGGTGCTGAACGCCCCAACAAGCGACGCTACCCAATCGACCCTGGCGAGTGCAATGCTCGGGCAAATACAGGTCGGAATACCAACGGGTCGCCGTCAGGCAGGTTTGCCACAAACCCCTGTCCTCGAGCTACGAAGTGTTTCGATTCGAGATCGTCGTGGCATCCAGCAACTGAGTCACGTGTTCTTTGAAATTAAGCGCGGCGAAGTCGTGGGAGTTGCGGCACTCGAAGGTGCAGCACGAAGCCTGTTACGAGTGATGGCCGGCCGGATTGAACCAACCACAGGTGAAATCGTCCGTCCGGCATCGATTGGTTTTGTTCCGGAGGACCGGTCACAGGATGCGGTGATCCCTGAGTTCAGCCTGACCGAGAATTTTGCTCTTCGCAATTCCTCACGACGGTCTGGGCGCATCGATTGGTCGGTCGTTCGCCAACAGACAGAAGAAGTGATAGAGGAGTTTGATGTGCGTACTCCCAGCACGGAAGTACGCATGAACAGTCTTTCCGGGGGCAACCAGCAAAAATTTATTCTCGGCCGAGAGCTGGCCAACCATCCGGATCTCCTGATTCTCGAGAATCCAACGCAGGGTCTCGACGTTCACGCTACTGCAGCGATTCACGACAAGATTCGCTCGGCAAGTCGCTTTGGAACCGCGATTGTTTACTACTCGAGTGATCTGGACGAGCTCGCCGCTTTATCCGACCGTGTTATCGTCGTGGCAGATGGCTCGATCGCGGAGACCGGACCCGATCTTTCGCTCATCGGTGAAGTGCTCCTGTCGACGACGTCCACATGACGGCAGAAGGTGTGCTTGCCGCGGATGCGCTGGTGAGAGCAGTTCCTCTGATGCTCACTGGTCTGGCCGTTGGCCTTTCCTTCAGGGCAGGCGTGTTCAACCTCGGCGCCGAGGGCCAGCTGCTGGTCGGCGCAGTTGCGTCGGCCGCAGTGAGTATCAAGCTTTCAGGGCTGGCCGGTTTTCTTCTGCTTCCAATTGC
>JBDUEH010000045.1:0-10019 GCA_040002555.1 Gemmatimonadales bacterium
TCGCGCGAAGAAGATCCTGAATTTCCGGGTCAGGCTCAGTTCGTCCAAACGAATCGGGAATCTCGATCAACGCCGGCTCAGGCGTCGGCAGTCCCGCGTGACGCGCAAGCATGCCGACTATCAGTTCGGCGATTAAGGCCTTTACTCCCTGCCCGGCGCCGCGAAACTTCGCGACGAACAGACCGCCGCCGTGAGTATCGACCACGGCAGGCAGTGATCCGCCTTCGCGAAGCGGCTGGACGTATCTAGTTGCCGTGAGAACCTGCAATGGTGTGATGCTCAATTGCTAATCCGGAATGATGGCAGTGGCTTCGATCTCGAGGCGCGCCTGTTGTTCAATCAAACCACTGATGATTACAACAGACATTGGAGGATAGTGATCGCCGATGATCTCGCGATAGACTGCCCCGATCTCCCTGCCCTTCGACATGTACTCTTCGCGATCGAGGATGTACCACGCGAGGCGGACGAGATCTCGTGGTCGCGCTCCGCCAGCGAGAAGCAACGCGACGATATTCGTCAGTGCTTGACGAGTCTGGCCGACGAAATCCGTCGATTCGAACTTTCCGCTGACGGGATTCCATCCAATCTGTCCGGCAAGCACGACAAACCGTCCAGACGCAACCGCACCATTCGAGTATCCCTTGGGCCGCGGCCACCCCTCCGGCTGCACCACGTCGGGCCCCCTTTCTCGCTCGGCCATCGTGCGGTCGACGATGATCTCTGCGGCTAGCGGGTCGATTACAGGATCGATACTCATGAGCTTTCCCTCAAGCGATATCGCTGAAGCTTGCCGGTCGATGTGCGCGGCAGGGCATCAGTGAATTCTATTGCGCGCGGATACTTGTATGGTGCGATTCGCGCTTTGACGAAATCCTGGAGCTCTTTTACGAGCTCGGGCCGCCGCGAGTGTTTGTCGCGAAGGACTATGTATGCCTTCACGAGATGCCCGCGCTCTTCATCCGGTTCGCCGACCACGGCGCACTCGAGCACCGCAGGATGTTCGATCAAGACATTCTCGACTTCCGGACCAGCGATGTTGTAACCGCCCGAGATGATCATGTCGTCTGTTCGAGCCTGGTACCAGAAGTATCCGTCCTCGTCGAGCTTGTATGAATCGCCGGTGAGATTCCATCCGTTCTCAACGTATTTGGTCTGCTGCTCGATGTTGTCGAGATAGCGGCATCCAGTTGGGCCCCGTACGGCGAGACGGCCGATGGAACCCGGTGGCAGATCGTTGCCGTCGTCATCGACGAGTTTAGCCGCATATCCGGGTACAACCTTGCCCGTCGCACCGGGACGGATGTCATCTCCCGCGGCACTGATGAAAATGTGCAGCATCTCTGTGGCGCCGATCCCGTCGATGATCTTAAGGCCCGTTGCCTTCTTCCAATCTTCGTAGACAGCGAGCGGTAGTGTTTCTCCCGCCGATACGCACTTCTTCAGGCTGGATACGTCGCGCCCTGCCAGCATGCCAGTCATGGCGCGGTACGCTGTGGGAGCGGTGAAGCAGATGGTTGGCTTGAACTCTTCGATCGCGTTCAACAGATGAGGAGGTGTCGCCGTTTCGATCAGGAGCGATGATGCGCCGAACCGAAGTGGAAACAGGAGCAATCCGCCAAGCGCGTAGGTAAAGGCAAGTGGCGGAGAGCCGCAGAAAATGTCGTCTGCGGTCGGCTTCAACACGTAGCGAGGGAAGCAGTCGGTGATCGCCAGGATGTCGCGATGGGAATGCATCGTTCCCTTTCCTTCACCGGTGGTTCCTGATGTGAAGGCGATGATGGCCGTGTCCGTTGCAGCAGTGTCGACATCGACGAAGGATGCGGGCTTGCTTCGCATCATCGGCTCGAGGGCGTAGTGGGCGTCGCTGTTGAAGTGGACGACGCGCGCACCTGTCCGTTCCGTCCCGTCGGCGTGAGAGAGAAATGCGGCTTCGCATTCATCGCTATACCGTGTGTCTGTCAGCGCGAGCGATATCTCCGCTTTGTCGGCGAGATATCTGAGTTCACGTTCACGCAGGAGCGGCATCGTGCAGACAACTACCCCACCCGTCTTGAGAATCGCGAACCAGCACGCCGCCATCATTGGATTATTTGGTCCACGCAGGAGGACTCTGTTTCCAGGAACGACGCCGAGGTCATCGACGAGAACGTGCGCGATTCGATTCGCGGTCTCGTAGAGATGATTGTATGTCCATGTGCCGTCAGGAAATCGAAATGCAATGCGGTCGCCATTTCCCGCTCCAATCATGGGAAGGAACAACTCGGACGCGCAGTTGATGCGGTCCGCGTATGCCAATTCCGGAACGCCGGTCCAGTCCGTTACCGGGAGTAGATCAGGCGGCGGCGTGTGATCCGCGCAGAACGTATCCACGTGCGCGGTTTTCGTGCCCGCCACCGAGGCGGTCTGCCTGGCATTGCGATCAGCCATTCGCGCTTGCCTTCTCATTGAACGCCTCGATCACGTTCCGCCCGATTATCAGCTGCTGAACTTCTGTGGTTCCCTCGTAGATGCGGAGAGAGCGTATCTCCCGGTACAACTTCTCGACAGGATTGCCTGATACGACGCCCAATCCGCCGAGTAGCTGAACCGCAGAATCGATGACACGTTGGGCTCCTTCTGTGGCGTACATTTTTGCCATTGCCGCTTCACGCGTAACTCGCCTTCCCTGCGTGTCCTTTGTCCACGCGGCACGATAGACGAGTAGCGCGCTCGCGTCTATGTCGGTCGCCATCGTCGCGATTCTTGCCTGTGTCAACTGAAAGTCCTTGAGCATTTCGCCGAACATCTTTCGCTGCGAGACATGCGCCAGTGCTTCGTCAAGTGCGCGCCGGGCAAACCCAAGGGCGGCCGCACCTACTGTCGAGCGAAACACGTCGAGCGTTCCGAGCGCAACACTCAGCCCTTTGCCCTTCGCCCCTACAAGCCGTGACGCAGGAATGCGGACATCGTTGAACTCGAGCTTCGCCAGCGGATGTGGAGCAATCGCATCGATCCGTTCAGCAGCGCTGAATCCTTTGTCGGACGGTTCGACGACAAGCGCGACGAACTCACGCTCCGTTCCGGCGAGCCTGCAAAACACGACGTACTGATCGGCGATGCCACCGTTGGAGATCCATGTTTTCGTCCCGTTGATTACATACTCGTTCCCGTCGAGTGTGGCCGTGGTGGACATGGCGGCGACGTCAGACCCAGCGTTCGGTTCGGAGAGCGCGAACGCAGCAATCGCATCCCCCGTCGCAACCTGCGGTAAGTATTTCTTCTTCAGCTCATCGGATCCATACAACGAGATTGGGCCGGAGCCGAGCGCTTGCATTGCGAAAGAATAATCGGCCAGGCCCGATACTCGGCCGAGGGTCTCGCGCGCAATGCACAGGGACCTCACATCGAGATGATCGTGAATCCCGCCGTAAGCCGCAGGAACTCCGTATTTCAACCAGCCCGCTTTTCCGAGCTGCTTGACCAGTGCCCGGCAAGCAGTGTCGACGTCTCGCTCATGGGCCTGATCGATCTCAGCGTTTGCCCACGCTTCGAGAGTCGCCGCAAACTTCCGATGTGAATCGTCGAAGAACGGCCACTCCATGGCTGAGGACTTCAACTCAGTTCCCCTGGAATGTCGGGGGTTTCTTTTCGACGAACCCCACATATGCGCGCTCGAAATCGTTCGTCATCATGCACTCCGCCTGCATCCGGGCCTCGTAGTCCACGGCCTGATCAATCGGCATCGACCACTCGTTGTGCAGACAGAGCTTCGTCATCGCATGCGCTGCACTCGGACCGTGAGCGAGAGTGCTCGCGAGCTCGGTTGCATCCTCCAAAACCGTTTCCGGCAGAGAGATGCGATTGTAGAAGCCCCAACGCTCCGCCTCAACACCGCTCATGGTTCGGCCGAGGAAGAGAAGTTCGCTCGCTCGACCGTGTCCGACGATGCGTGGGAGAATTGAGCATGCGCCCATGTCGGCTCCTGACAAACCCACGCGTACAAAGAGAAACGCGACCTTGCTCCTCTCTGTTCCCACTCGGAGATCGCTGGCCATCGCGAGGATCGCTCCGGCTCCGACGCAGATTCCGTCGACTGCCGCGACGATCGGCTGTGGACACGCTCGCATCGCCTTCACGAGATCGCCGGTCATCTGCGTGAATTCGAGGAGCCGATCAGTTTCGTTTGCCCGTTTCATGTCAACCAGCCGGCCGATGATGTCATGAACGTCTCCGCCGCTGCAGAAATTCTCCTCCGCGCCGGTGATCACAACTGCCCGAACGTCCGTGATAGTCTGAAGAGCAATGAACGTGTCGGTCAGCTCGCGATACGACTCCAGCGTAAGGGGATTCTTTCGTTCAGGACGATTGAGCGTGATCGTGGCGACGAGGTCATCAACCGACCATTTGAAATGCTTCGGCTTGATTGACGATCCGGAGTTCGATGCTTTCATCGTGGACGCTCCTCTTCAAGCGAATTCTGAACCGAGCTCCGCAACTTGCCGAGCAGCTCGAACAGCTGCCTTCGCTCAACTGTAGAAAGGCCGTTGAACAAGTCGTCAATCCAATGTTGGTGTTCAGGCGTCATCGCGTCGAATGCCCGCTTGCCTGATGCGGTGAGGCGAACGATCTGAGTACGTCGATCGTCCGGCGATGGATCGCGGCTCACCAATCCCTCCTGAACGAGTCGCTCTATCAACGCCGTGAGATTTCCGTTGGTGACCATGAGGCGCCGAGAGAGCTCGCTCATCGTTAGATGGGGATCGGTCTCTGTTGAGGCTGCGTCGAGCTGGGCCAGCACATCGAAGCGCGGAAGCGTGGTGTCGAACTTGTCCCGCAAGCGACCACGAACTTCACGCTCGACAAGATTTGAGCATGCAAGCAACCGCAGCCACGTGCGAAGGGATGCCTGCTCTCCGCGACCCGGATCGGTGCGATGCGTTTCTCCGACGGCAACTGTCATTGGACTTCTCCTCCCGCGATTGGGAGCGAGATACCCGTAATTCCTGACGCGTCTGGCGAACACAGCCAGCTTACCGCGGTCGCTACTTCGTCAACAGTGATCAGAGTGCCGCGAGGAATGACGCCGACGATCATCTTCTGAGCCTCGGCTTCGCTCTTCCCCATGTTGTTGACGAGGTTTTTCACCGCGTTAGTCACAAGATCGGTGTCCACATAGCTCGGACACACAGCGTTGACCGTGATCCCATACTTGGCCGTTTCCTGCGACAGCGCGCGCGTCAGGCCAATCACACCGTGCTTCGATGCGCAGTAGGCGCTCATCGTCTTGTATCCGCGAAGCCCCGCGGTCGAAGCGATGTTCACGATGCGACCGCTCTTTGCTTCAATCATTCCGGGAACAACTTCCGACGTGCACAGATATGTGCCGGTGAGATTGATGCCGATCAGCTCGTCCCAGATTTCGCGAGTTGTCTCCGTGAAGAAGCGACTCTTCGCAGTTCCAGCGTTGTTCACGAGAATCTGTACTGGCCCCAACGTGCTGACCGATCGCGAAAACGCGTTAGCGACCGAATCTCCGTCCGACACATCGCATTCCTCTACCGATACTGTCACGCCTCTCTCACCGCGAAGCTGCTGGGCCTGCTCCTCGAGGGTCTCAGCTGATCGACCCATGATCGTTACCCTCGCGCCTCTTCGAACGAGCTCGGCCGCCACGGCCGCGCCAATTCCGCGGCTGCCGCCAGTCACTACTGCGTGCTGGTCTTCGAGATAGCGAATCGCTTCGGGCATCCTCAGTCCTTCCTTATAGTAGTGGCAGCCAATTCTTTGGCTCGCGCAGTATCGCGCTCCAACTGTACTCGCCCCTGGTAATACTGCACCGGCCACCGGGCGCCGGAATATTCCTGCGACGCCGCTGCGTGAAGTGTCCAGTTTGGATCGCTCAGATGCGGGCGGCCAATGGAGACGAGATCGGCCCTTCCCGCCGCAATAATTGAATTGGCCTGGTCGGCATCCGTAATATTTCCAACGGCAATCGTGGGCACTCGCGCCTCGTTGCGAATGCGATCGCTGTACGGTGTCTGATACAGCCGTCCGTACACAGGCTTGGAATCGCTCAACGTCTGTCCAGTCGAGACATGAATGATGTCGGCTCCTGCCGCGACGAATGCCTTGGCAACATCGACGGATTCGTCAGGAGACATTCCATCCTCGACCCAATCGGTGGCCGATACTCTCACAGACATCGGCTTGGTAGCCGGCCACGCTTCGCGCATCGCACGAAAAACTTCAAGCGGATACCGGAGTCGGTTCTCCGGCGATCCACCGAATTCGTCCGATCGCTTGTTGCTCACTGGCGTCAGAAAACTCGACAGCAGATATCCGTGCGCGCAGTGGAGCTCGATCATGTCGAACCCGGCTTCGTCCGCCATCTTCGTTGCGCGGACAAAATCATCAAGCACCGTTTGCATTTCTGCGCGATTCATCTCCTTGGGCGGAGGGAGAGTTGGGCCGTACGAAATCGGTGACGGTCCGACCCGTTCCCAGTTGTCATCTGAAAGCGGGACGTCGGTGCCTTCCCACGGAAGACGAGTCGATCCCTTCCGGCCCGAATGACCGAGCTGAAGGCAGATCCGCGAGTCAGTCCACTCGTGCGCAAAGCTCACGATCCGTTTCCACGCTGCGAGATGCTCATCGTTGTACATGCCGGTGCAGCCGAGTGTGATGCGAGCTTCCGGGGAAACGCAGACCATTTCAGTCATGACCAGCGCTGCGCCGCCGAGTGCGCGTGCGCCGAGGTGGACGAGATGGAAGTCGTTGGGTGTGCCGTCGATGGCGCTGTACATGTCCATTGGCGAGACGATAATCCTGTTGTGGAGTGTCATCTCTCGCAGCTGGAATGGCGTGAACATCGGCGGTGGGGTTTGCTCCGGTGCGTTTTTGGATTGCACCATCGGCGATCGCGGAACTGGAACCCTGACCTGCCCATCGAGCGTCGCCTGGCTCGCGAACCAACGTTCCATTCCGCCAAGATAGGTGACGTCGCGCACGCGAAGATTTTCGTGGCTGACGCGTTGGCTTCGTGTGAGCAGGCTGTATGCGAACTGCTCGGGCTCGAGGTGGATGTAGCGTTTTACGTTCTCGAACCATTCCATCGAGTTGCGCGCCGCATTCTGAAGTCTGAGCGCGTCGGTCGATCGCTCGTCCTGATAACGCGACAGGGCTATTGGGATGTCCGCCGTTTCGGAGAGGTGCCGAGCGAGAGATATCGCGTCTTCCATCGCGAGCTTTGTCCCTGATCCGATGGAGAAATGGGCTGAGTGAGCCGCATCGCCGATCAGTGCGATGTTGTTGTGAAACCACCTCGCGTTCTTCACGCGAACGAAGTTCACCCACGGGGAAGCCGAGCGGTGAGCTGCATTCGACATCAGGTGATGCCCGTCGAGCCACCTGCCGAACATTTCTTCGCACGCGGCGATGGTTTCGTCGGTGTTCAACTTGTCGAGGCCGGCTGCACGCCAGGACGTCTCGTCGCACTCTACGATGAAGGTCGAAGACTTGTCGTCGAACTTGTAGCAGTGCGCCTGGAACACGCCGTGTTCGTTCTCGACAAAGAAGAACGTGAACGCGTCGAACGGCCGCGTTGTGCCGAGCCACGTGAATCGCGCCGCGCGGGCGTCGAGGTCGGGTTCGAAAAACTCCGCATACTTCCGGCGGATGACGCTATTGATGCCATCCGCCGCGACGATCACGTCCGCATCACCGAGCCCAAGGGAGTCGAGGTCCGAGTCGTCGGGAACATCGACGTTAAAGCGAAGATCGACGCCAAGCTCTCGGCCTCTTTCCTGGAGAATCCGAAGAAGCTTCTTTCGGGCGATGCCACTGAAGCCGTGTCCACCGGAAGTGATTCGCCGGTCTCGGACGAAGACATCGATGTCGTCCCAATGCGCGAAGTTCGTGGTGATCGCGCGATAAGTCGGCTCATCGGCAGAACGAAAATTCTCCATCGTCTGATCGGAGAACACGACGCCCCAGCCGAATGTGTCATCCGGACGGTTCCGCTCGAGCACGGTGATCTCGTGCGACGGGTCGGCTTTCTTGAGGAGGAGCGCCGTGTAGAGCCCGGCAGGACCGCCGCCGATGATGACGACTTTCAGTGGTTCCCTCCTGGGAAAGCTTGCTCAAGATATTATAGGCTTAAAACAAGTTTCGGAAGAGGCGCGAACTGCCAACTGCTCTGACACAGAGCGGTTGTCGCCGTTTTGACGACTTTCTTGCAGAGCGTCCCAAAACTCTTTGCCTCGCCAGAGCGTAGAGGCTCAAAACCCCACGGAGCGAATCAATGATTCGAACCATCGTCGGACTGACAGCAGCTCTCATGCTCGTCTCGCAAGTCCAGGCGCAGGACACAGCGTTCGTCAAAATACTTCGATCCAACTCCTCGTCCTTCACCATCGATGACGGACATCTCAAGGGACCAGGCGGCGATGCGCTCGCGGTCGCCGCTCGCGACAATCAGTTCATGATGGTCGGCGAGGACCACGGAATCAGCGAGCTTCCGCTATTTGTCGGCGCCCTCTTCGAGGCTGCGAAGCCGGCAGGGTATCGTCATCTCGCTGTCGAGATCGGACCGATCACCGGGCGTCGACTTGAGACGATGATGCGTGCCCCCGATGCACAGCAGCAGGTCGACGCCTTCCTCGGCCGATACATACCGTTCTCCCTGCCGTTCTTTTTCTGGAAAGAAGAATCGCAGATGCTAGAGCGGGTGGTGAAAAGCGTACCTGGAGAACGGGGCGTTGTGTGGGGACTCGACCAGGAGTTCATCGTGTCTCCCACCTATATGTTCGAGCGGCTTGCCGCGATCGCTCCAAATAAGACAGCCCGCGAGATCGCAACACAATACGCCGCCGCGTCGATGACTGGCGATAAGGCGATGATCAAAACCGGCAATCCCGGAGCTGTCTGGATGGTCACCGCAACCGACGCCGACGTCGCTCGCCTCCAAAGCGCATTCGCTGCAAAGCCAGGAAGTGAGGCGGCAGAAATAATCGATGAGATGTCAGTAAGTCGCGACATCTACCACATGTTCAATTCCGGCACCAACTACGAGTCGAACCAGAAGCGCGACGACCTGATGAAGAAACATTTCATCGATGCCTACAACGCGGCGAAATCTCACGGCGAGAAGATGCCTAAGGCGATCATCAAGCTCGGCGCGAACCATGTCTTCCGCGGACCGAGCATCACAGGATCATATGAGATTGGCAGCTTCATCCCCGAGTTCGCCGCCACGACCGGAGGTCACTCTTTCGGAATTCTGGTTGTCGTCGCGAAGGGAACGTGGAACGCGTATCGGCCGTTCGGAAGCACAGAAGCTGACAAGACTCAGAAGTACGATCCGCTCACGACTTCGGAGTACGACGTCTTTGATATGAAGTCGGTGCTGGCTGCCGCTTCGCCATCAGACTGGACGTTTATCGACCTGCGCCCGGTGCGGGCGATGTCCATAAATGGCCGGTTGAAAGGGATCGATCCAAAAGCGCGCAGGCTGATCAGCAGCTTCGACGCGGTCGTGGTTGTTCCGGAGGGACACGCATCGGACTATTTTCGATAGTCAACGAATGAGCTAGCAAAAATGACAGACACGAAAAAACCAGACAGTCCGGGCGTAAGTTTTCCGCCGCCGTTTCTATTTGTCGGCGGGTTGCTCATGGCATGGCTGCTCGACACACGCGCGCATTCGCTCCCTCTGTTCGCGCTCGGCGCGATTACACCGGCGGCGAAATCAGCGGGCTACACATTGGTTATTGGCGGGTTCGCGATGGTCGCATGGGGACAGATCACTTTCGCTCGAGCGCACACTGCAATCATGCCCTACAAGCCTGCCAGCTCTCTGGTGGATACGGGTCCGTACCGCTTTACGCGGAATCCCATGTATACGGGAATGACCGTGGCCTACGTCGGTGGCATTCTTTTACTCAACACATGGTGGGCGGTGATTTTCCTCCCGGTTGCCTTGTTGCTTCTCTTTCGCTTCGTGGTGAAACGAGAAGAGCGATATCTCGCCGCCGAATTCG
>JBDUEH010000046.1:0-9907 GCA_040002555.1 Gemmatimonadales bacterium
CTTAAATGCCAACGCAATCCGAACAAATGCAATCGCAGTCTAACCTGTTGATTCAAGAGTCACACGATCACTACTAATTCCGTCTGTCATTCCTTCACCGGAATGACAACCAAGCGATAAATCCGCTGGCCAAAACCAGTAGATCACATATCGCTGGCGACTAGAGCGCAGGGGCCACACCCGTTCCCATCCCGAACACGGACGTTAAGACCTGCAGCGCCGATGGTACTCCGTCTGAGAAGACGCGGGAGAGTAGGCCGTCGCCGGCACCTCAAAAGGGCGTCACACCTCAAAGTGTGGCGCCTTTTTTTGTTTTCCTGAGCCTACTTGTTTTACTCCCGATTACCCTCGCGCGCGTTCCCACTCGACAGTTCGCCGCAAACCTTCCTCAAGCCCGGTCTGAGCCCTCCACCCCAACCGCTCGGCCGCCCGCACCGTTGATGAGATCAAATCGCTTGGATCCGAAACAGACGCGCTCCGCGCCCCGCGCTTGATCTCGATGGCGCTCCCGGTTAAACGGACGACCAGGTCCGCAACATCCGTGAGCGCGTGTCCCTGTCCCGTCGCAAGGTTTAATATTTCGCCACCCAGCCCGTCGCTCGACGCGGCGGCCAGTAGACCGGCCACGACGTCGCCAACGTAAATGAAATCCCGCCTCCGACTTCCTCCAGTCATCTCGAAATCCGTTCCATCGAGGCAGTTTCGAATCAACTGGGAAATGAAAAAACCTGGACCTTGCGAAGGGCCGTACACTAAAGCAGGCCGCATCGTTACCAGCACGAATGGAAGGGCGGGCTGTAGCGCCTGACAAAATTGAGTTGTCGCCACGAGACTGGCCGAATATGTCGAAGTCGGTCGCTCTCGACTCAGTTCCCCGAAAGGAATTGCTGCGTTTCCATATTCGCCGATGCTCCCGGTTCGAATAACCCTCTTTACCTGGCTTCCCGGCGTCGCCGCCGCTCTAATGACATTGAGCGTTCCAGTAAGGTTGACCGCCACACTCAGGTCGATTCCCTCGAACCCACCCTCGTCATGCCGTGCGCTCGTATCAGCAGCGAGGTGAAAGACAACTTCGGGACGTGCCGAATGGAAACACACGTCAAGTGCCTCTCGATTGGTGACATCGCCCGTATGCAAATCGATCGACGCATCAAGCTCCACGAGCCGTTCGACTGAGGATGAATGACGGACCAGCGCGTGAACCTTTGCACCGGCAGCAATCAGCGCCCGCACGGTGTGCGATCCGATGAACCCCGAAGCTCCCGTGACAAGAACGTTCGTGCCCGCCAAATCGCTTATCGGCAAATGCGGAGCGGCTGGAGGAACCCGTTTGTCGTCACCGAAGGTCATCCGTGAATTCTTGCGAAATCCGTGAATACTTCGTGCACGTATTCGATTTGCGCATCACTCAGACCATGGTGGCAGGCGATCAAAAACCCGCCGCGCATCACTCGGTCAGCGTTTGGATAACCCGCAGGAGACTCACGTCGCTGGATCCCGGCAAAGGCCGGTTGACGGAGAATATTGCCGGTGAATACGGTTCTTGTTTGAATGTCTGCGCGTTCGAAGTAGATCTGGAGGTCGCGCCGGCAAAATGGGGCGTCATCGCGGACGATGAGGGGAAACGCGAGCCAGCCGGTCAAACTAGAATCGATCTGTCGCGGAAGAATGAACCATTCCTCGAATTGAGAAAAGAAGGTGTTCTGCGTCGCAAAATTGCGGCTACGCGAGGCGATGTTGTCGTCGAGTCGCGACAGTTGAACCAGGCCGAAAGCTGCCCCGACCTCGGATGGCTCGAGATTATAGCCAAGGCGGGTGAAGATAAATTTTGCGTCGTACGAAATGCCGCCGACGTCGTGCGCAAATCGCGCATCGATGTTCTCCGAGTCAACGAATAGCGATGATGATCGACCCCAGCTTCGGAGAAGCCTGGCTTCTTCGTTCCAGCGATCGTCATTAACGCAGAGCATACCGCCATTTCCTGCGCAATTGATAACGTGAGATCCGTAGAAGCTGGTGGTGCTGATGTCGGACCACACGCCGGTACAGGTGCCGCGAAGGGTCGCGCCCAGGGTGTCGGCGGACTCCTCTATTACCGCCAGGTTTCTGGAGCGCGCAATTTCGGCAATCCGTTCCCAGTCAGGAAGATTGCCGATTAGCGATGGGATGATCAATGCTCTTGTTGCTGGCGTAAGCGCTTCTTCAATCAGCGTAGCGTCAATGTTGTAAGTGTCCGACTCGACGTCGACGAATGACGGCACCAGGCCGGCGCGTACTAGCGGCGCAACCGTCGTGGCAAAAGTAAGGGCAGGGGTGACGACTTCCGCACCGACCGGCAAACCAAGAAGTTCGACAGCAAGATAGTTCGCACTCGATCCTGAATTGACCATCACACCGTGGCGCTTGGCGAATTTCGTCGCAATCTGCTCCTCGAATTGCCTGACGTTCGGTCCCATTTGTGTCGAACTGCGTAAGACGGCAACGACCGCTTCGATTTCCTCTTCACCATGAACGGATTGCCCATACGGCACGCGCATCCGTTGACGCGAGCTACCGCCGACGAGGCCGCCGCTGTCAGGGTTGGGCAGCATCGACATCGGCCCAATATGATTTAAGAATCGAGTTCATCGTCGAGAGTGCGTCGGGGTTGGCGGACTGAAGCCGCTGGTATCCGTCAACCGTGAATTCGATCGAACGCGAGAAAGATAGAACCGCACTCCACGCGAGGCGTTCATTCGCTTTGGTTGAATCGAGCCTGAGTGCGGCCGCTTCGTGTAGGGATCGTGCGACTGTTTCGTGGTGAACGTCCAGCTGCTTTCCCAACGCTTCACGAATACGATCTGCCAGCTCCGCTACCGATACCCCTTCGCTTTCTTTCGGGCCGAAGTTCCAAGCCGAGCCGAATTCGGCACCTTCCGTTGCGAGTGCGCGGCCCAGCATGAGATATCCACGGAGCGGTTCGAGGACAAACTGCCACGGTCGGACTGCTGACGGGTTCCGGATTTTAGCTCGAGTTCCGTTCACCCAGGCTGTAATAAGGTCCGGAACGATGCGATCGGGCGCCCAATCGCCGGGCCCAATCACGTTTCCCGCCCGGGCCGACGCAATCGCGGCCTTTGGTGGTGACGCCGCGGCGGGATCAAAGAAGGAACGGCGGTATGCCGCAGTCACGAGCTCGGCGCACCCCTTGCTCGAGCTGTAAGGGTCGTATCCGCCCATCGGCTCATCTTCTGTGTGTAGATGGCCGTCGTCGCGGTTTTCATAGCATTTGTCACTGGTCACCACGACCACCGCTTTTACTGAAGGAACTCTTCGCACAGCGTCAAGGACGTGAGCTGTGCCCATCACGTTCGTCCGGTACGTTTCAAGTGGATCCACGTATGACTGCATCACGAGCGACTGCGCGGCGAGGTGAAAAACAACCTCTGGCTTGAAAGCACGGAGCGCTTGCTCGAGCGCGGCGCCATCACAGATATCTGCAAGAGTCGAATCAATCTCCAACGCGAGTCCCGATGATCGAAAAAGATTGAGCCGGTCCTGAGTTGGGGGGAGTGCGTAACCTGCGACGTTGGCGCCCGCATTACGTAACCAGGCAGTGAGCCACGCTCCTTTGAAGCCTGTGTTGCCAGTTACAAAAACATTTCTGCCGTGATACCAATTGTTGAGATCCGCGATCAAGGCTTCATCCAGGGGGCATTGCCGCTATCCCATAATTCCTGCAGCAGATGCTTCTCTCGAAGAGTGTCCATGGGTTGCCAGAACCCATCGTGTTGAAACGCCATGAGATTGTCGTTTCGCGATAGCTCTTCAAGTGCGTCTCTCTCGAGCGACGAATCGAGACCGCCGATAAGATCGAATACACCCGGCTCGAAAACAAAAAAACCGCCATTGATCCAGCCGACTCGGGTCTGGGGCTTCTCCGAAAAGCGTGTGACCTTGTCGCTAGCGATGTCGATTTCGCCAAATCGAGCCGGCGGATGTACCGCAGTAACAGTCGCAAGTTTCCCGTGTGCCCGGTGAAAAGCCACGAGCCCCTTGATATCGACGTTGCTGAGTCCGTCTCCGTAGGTAACCATGAAAGTGCCGTCCTTCAAGATGTCCCGCAGGAGGAGGAGTCGCCCTCCAGTGAGCGTGTCGGCCCCGGTGTCTACGAGATGAACTTTCCAGTCGGTACCGCCGGGGCTGGTAATCGTCCGCTTTCCCGTTCCAAGATCGATCGCCCAGTCTGCATTGTGTTGAGGAAAGTCGGCGAAGTACTGCTTGATCATGTGGCCCTTGTACCCACACGCGACCACGAAATCGTTGAACCCGTGCGCCGCATATAGCGACATGATATGCCAAAGAATCGGTCGGTCACCAATTTCCACCATTGGCTTGGGACGCAACGCAGTATCTTCGGCGAGACGCGTACCGAGACCGCCGGCAAGAATGACCGTTTTCATAGAGCGTTGGATTGTAAAATGGGGCGGCAGGCGCCACGACCGCCTCCGGTTCTGGTAATCGACTGGAAGTTCGTGACGACAGCTGCCTCGGTCAATGGCCGCGCACGCACGGCGACAAACTTACTCAGCCAGACCCTACCGCCTTGACAATCTCCAGCGTTCGTCGAGCCGTGTCGATCCAACGAAACTCCATTCCCCTTGCTCGTGCTTTCTTGCTCAGTGACAGCCGAAGTTCATCGTCGGTTACCACGCGATAGAGGGCATCAGCCAGGGACTCGACCGTCGGAGGGTCGAGCATCAACGCGTGGCCTCTGGTGATTTCTCCAAGCCCGCCTCGATTGGCTGCAATAACTGGCGTTCCACAGGCAAGAGCTTCGACAGTCACCATTGACCAGCCTTCGAATTCCGACGGATGCACAAACACTTCGGCGGCGTTGTAGATCTCAACCAGCTCGGAGTGATCCTTGATTTTTCCGTCCACCTGAACCACGGAGTCAGCAACACCTAGCTCATTGCACAACTCCGCCAGCGGAAGGTTGTCAGGATTTGGCCCAAAGAGCAGCAACCCATGAGGGACGTGGTGCTCATGCTTGAGCTGCGCGAAAGCGCGAATGAGCATCGGTGCATTTTTTCTGGTAGAGCATTTTCCTACAAAAAGTATGAAAGGCCGATCAGCGCCGAAAAAACGGACACGGACACTCTTTAACCGCTCAGGATCCTCCAGCGGTCGAAAGGAGTCGTCACTTCCCTGCGGAACCACCGCAATGCGTTCCGGCGGAATTCCATAAAAACTGGCGATGTCTCCTCTCGTGGTCTCACATGGAGCTATCACAATTGCGGCTTGCATCGCATTGTGACGATACAGACGGCTATAGGTATGCTGGTACCACCACTTGTGCGCTCCAGGCTGCATCTCGTTCACGCTATGGTTGGCGAGGACGAGCGGAGTCCGTCCGAGCGCGACGGGCGCGCTGTACGCCGGACAGAAAAGCACGTCCATTCCCGAAGATGCCGCGCCAAGCCGCAAGTTTTCCCAAGGAATGCCGGAGATGTCAGGCGCGAGCACCTTCGTCTTGACCAGAGAGGAGAGGCCAAGATATTCGAGCGATTCCGGCTCAATGACGCGACGGAGAAAAACTGTGACCTCATCGGAGTCGTCGAGCATCCCGCTCCAGTACCGCAACATGTACTCTATGTACCGGCCGACTCCCAGTCGCTGGCCCGCGAGTCGCTGGCCGTTAAATGCTATGCGCAATTTGTATCTGTAGAAGAGTTCGGTTCCGGGTGAACCTGTGGCGCGTTCGGGGGTTCGCTGAGCCCAATCTCATCGCAACTTGCTTCTATGGTTCGCAAAGCCGAGACTCAAAGTTAAGTCGGCATCGCGATTGTTAGTAGGCCGGTGAAGACTTCGGCGGATTGGTCTCGGGGCAGCCGCAAAGATTAGATTCCGGAATGACGAGAGCCGGAATCGTGACAGTCGCTGGAAAGCCAAATGCCGGCAAATCCACACTCCTGAACCGGATTATCGGCCAGAAGCTCGCCATCACGAGTCAAAAGCCGCAGTCAACACGCGACAGAGTCGTCGGCATTCACACGACTGGCGACATGCAGATGGTCATTTTTGATACGCCAGGACTTCTCGAGCCGAAATACGCGCTCCAGGAATCCATGCGCTCGACTTCACTCCGCGCGCTGTCCGATGCCGACGTCATTGTGTATCTCGCTGACGGCACGAATGGATCACCAGTGTCGCTCGTTGAAGCGGCGGGACTTCCGCACGCGCCCAAGGCACCGGTCATTACCGTCATTAACAAGAGCGACCAGCTCAACGCCACGCGCCGCTCAGAGATCGAAGCAGAGAATCCGGATGCCGTCATAATTTCTGCGGCGACCGGTGATTCGGTGGACAAGTTGATGAAGCTCCTCGAGGACGCATTACCCGAAAGTCCGTTCCTCTATCCCGACGACGACGTCAGCACTCAGTCTGTGCGATTTTTTGTAGCGGAAATGGTGCGCGAGACCGTACTCGAGCAGCTGCACGACGAGGTGCCATACAGCGTCGCAGTGGGCATCGAGGAGTTCCGCGAAGGGCGCTCGCCGTTGTACATTCGTGCAGTCATCTACGTCGAGCGCGACAGCCAGAAGCGAATCATCATCGGCTCTGGCGGCGCTCGAATTCGCGAGGTGGGTCAGGTGTCGCGAAAGAAGATCGAAACTTTCGTCAACGAAAGCGTTTACCTCGACCTGTGGGTCAAGGTTGCGCCGAACTGGCGGCGCAGCACGTCAGCTCTCGAGCGTTTTGGCTATCACGTCGGAAAGGAAGAGCGAGCATGAGCCTCGACGCGCAGTTACTGGAGATTCTCGTCTGCCCGAAGTGCAAGGGCGATCTCGAATACCGCGAGGCGGAATCGAGTCTCATCTGTCACACTTGCAACCTTCGTTATCCCGTTCGCGACGACATTCCGATCATGCTCATCGACGAGGCGACGCCGCTTTAGCGTGCGTCCAGACGCGTTTTTGCGATTGCGGGAGTACGCGGCGTTCGCGGTCGGTGTCGTGTTCGCTGTCGCGTCTTACTCCGGGCAGTTGGGCGCTCAGGGAGGTACCTCGAGTGGCACGTTGTTCCTCCTGTTCCCGGTTGGAGCTGAAACCGTCGGCGTAGGAGAAGCAGCCGTAGCCTTGCGTTTGGGCAGCGAGTCCGTCTGGTCGAATCCGGCGGCCCTCGGACGGGGACAAAAACGCGAAGCAGCAGTCCATCATTCCGAAACCATCGGAGCCCGGGGCGACGTCATCACTTTGTTGATTCCGGATAAGTACGGAGCGTTTGCAGTTTCATTCAAGCTTCTCGACTTCGGGAACCAGCAGATCACTGACGAGGGTGGCACGCCGATCGGCAATGTGCTGCCTCGCAACGTTCTCATCGCTGGAACCTACGGACTTGCGATTGGCAAGCAGGGTAGTATCGGCCTTACGCTCAAGCGACTTCAATACCGGGTTGACTGTTCGGGCCAGTGTGCGAACGTCTCAACGTTTAGCGCGTCGTCGAACGCCGTCGATTTCGGCGGACAGTACGACTTGCCTGGCGATAGTACCGTCCGGTTCGGCGCCGCCGTACGAAACATTGGAAGCAAGCTGCAGGTCAATGAGGGGGAACAGGCCGATCCACTCCCGACACGAATCGAGCTGGGCCTTTCCTATGGCCTCGGGGTCGTCAGGAAATACGTGTCGGACGTCGACGTCCGTGTGGCTGGAGATGTAATCGCGACGCGGACGGCAGATCAGCCGTCGGGTCGGTTTGGAGCGGACGTGACTTACGAAAACACGATCCATCTTCGCGGTGGTTACATCCTGAACGATGCAGATGGAGCCACGGCTTCCGTCGGGTTTGGTCTTGGCACGGGCAGATTGACGTTCGACATCGCGCGCACGTTTGGCGGTGCGTCGGAGGATGCGGGAAAGACTCCGGCCTACGTCTCGCTGCGTTTCAACTTCTGATCGTCTGAAATACCTGACGGTTCTACTCGTGTTCATACCGGCCGCGATAGTTGCCGAGCTCATGCACGCATCGCCGCTGGTTATTTTCGCGCTCAGCGCCATCGCGATCATTCCGCTCTCCGGTATACTCGGCCACGCGACGGAAGAACTCGCCGGACACACTGGGTCGACGCTCGGTGGCCTCATCAACGCGACGCTCGGCAATTTTGCGGAGCTGGTGATCGCCGCGCTGGCGCTGCGAGCGGGGTTGGTCGATCTCGTGAAGGCGTCGATCACCGGCTCGATTCTGGGAAATCTGCTTCTCGTTCTGGGTGCGGCGCAATTTGCTGGCGGACTCAAATACAAGACGCAGAAGATCAATCCGAATCTTGCCGGGATGAGCTCCACACTACTCGTTGTGGCGGTGCTCGGCCTCGTTATGCCTGCCGTGTTTCATGCGGTGCATCCGGACCCGTTCCGAAAGGCGACGGTCGCGATGTCCGTTGGCGTTGCATGCTTTCTCATCCTCGGGTATGTGCTGTCACTTGTGTACTCGATGGGCACGCACAAGGCAGTTTTTTGTGAGGGCGGGGACATTTCGAGCCACGAGTCGCCCCCGACGTGGCCATTGAAGAAAGCGGTTATCGTGCTCGTCGCCACCGCCGCAACGATTGGCGTGCTTTCAGAGTTTCTTGTCGGATCGACGGAGGAAGCGGTCAAGGCGCTTGGCCTTTCGCAGATTTTCGTTGGCCTCATCCTGATTCCCATCATCGGAAATGCTGCCGAACACAGTTCAGCTGTGATGATGGCCCTTAAGAACCGGATGGATCTTGCCGTTTCGATCTCGGTCGGATCTGCAATTCAGGTTTCGCTATTGATTGGTCCGCTTCTGGTGCTCCTCGGTTTTGTTTTCGGCAAGCCGATGGACCTTGCATTCACCGTAATGGAAGTTGCGAGCGTTGCGGTTGCGGTAGGCATTGCGTCATCTGTCATGCAGGATTCTGAGTCGAATTGGCTCGAAGGTGCCTTTCTGCTTATTGCCTATGCTGTGATAGGCATCGCGTTTTTCTTTTACTGACCGGTAGAAAATTCCTTAACCAGGCAGCGCCAACCGATGAGCCCAAAAGTCTCACCGCCGGCGACAATTATCTTCTCGCCCGACGGCACAGCCTTGCCGGAGGCATTTGACTCCTGGCTGGCTGCTCAACGCTCGCAGGTTCTCGGCGTCGCCACCGGCGATGGGCTGATGGCGATCGCGCTGAGGTCGATCGCGCTGAGGTCGCTCAGCGCGTGCATGCGCCTCAAAACCGATTCGTACACCTGCGTCGTTCCGGCAATCGTCCTTTGCGCCGAAGGAGTGGGACGAGTCAGGCTGCCTTCGACGCGGGAGCGGACGAGGCGATCCTTCCCGGTCTCGATGATCGCGAAGGTGTCAGGCGGTTTGAAGCCGTCCTCGCGAGATCACACCGAGACCTTGGCGTGCACCCGTCTACCCGACTTCCGGGAGCGGGTGCGATCGAAGCCGAAATTTCGAGACGGCTCGAGCTTCCTGATACAGTTATAATGAAGGCGATCGTGTCATTCGAATTCCTGCGATGCTGTTGCACGATGTCGTGAAGGGTCTGTGCGGCGAACGGGCTTTCGTCGGTCACATCGGCGGCGACGATTTCATTTTCATCGTCCCGCATGACCCGATCGCCGACACGCGTGGAGAAATAACCTCCACGTTCGACCTTCTCGTTCCTTATCAGTACTCCGAACATGACCGCCGAGCCGGGTATTTTTTTGGGAAGGATCGCCGTGGAGTGCTCGACCGGGTGCCGATGATGACGCTTTCCATTGGTGTTGTTACCAACGCGCAGCGTACCTTTACAGAGCCTCGGCAGGGGAGCAGGCTGGCGACGGAAATGAAGACGTACGCGAAAACGCTTGAAGGGTCGGTCTATTCGATCGATCGCCGAACCGATGACAGGCCTCCGGTGTTCGAGGCG
>JBDUEH010000047.1:0-9835 GCA_040002555.1 Gemmatimonadales bacterium
AGTAGCGAAGTCCCGTTGGAGCAGGCCCGTCGTCGAAGACGTGACCGAGGTGCGCATCGCAACGGCTACACAGAACTTCAGTGCGCTTCATGAAGAACTTCGAGTCCGTTTCAGTGTCCACATTTTCAGCCGCTACAGGCTGAGTAAAGCTCGGCCAGCCGGTTCCTGAGTCGAACTTGTCGTCGGAGTCGAACAGTGCGTTGCCGCAGCAAATGCAGCGGTAGAGTCCGGGCTCTTTCGACGCGTTGTACTTGCCAGTAAATGCCGGCTCGGTTCCCGCCTTGCGGGCGATTCTGAACTGCTCGGGAGTGAGCAGCTTCTGCCACTCCTCGTCCGTTTTATGGATCTTCTCGCTCATTGTCTCGATAGGTTGGTTGTTCTCTGACATGAATTATACGGGGCAATAGTCGAACCGGTTCTCCATATTTGACCGACCCTTTCGCGAGGAATAGTGCGCCGCAGGAAAGGCTGGCTTCGCCGGATTGGATATGCTGTGACCGCATTGCTTGCGGGTACTGCCGCATGCCATCTGCCGCCTCCGAAGCCGGTGCTCGTTTACGTACCCGCAAGTGTGATAGTCGATCCGTATTCGTCGTCAGGAGGGGGCAGCAAAATCGTCTCCGGCGCAAAGACGTTCTGGCAGGCGATGTCGCTTCTCGATACCGGCTACACTTCCAAGCACAGCTCGACTCCGGATCAAATTGCATTTTCGCACGCACTGGGGCTCGTGATGTCCGGCCAGCAGGACGAGGCAGAGCTGGCGCTCGACAGCATTGGAGGCTCGACGAGCGACTCGTTGATGCGCGCAACATCGCGAGTGCTTCTGACGACGATGCTTCAGTACCAGGACAAATGGAACATTCTCGCCGACCTCGCCGGCGGTAAGAAGCGCGACAGCATCGAGCTCGAAGACGTAAACAAGGCCGACGTCGAATCGTGGGCGGCGGCGTTCAAGCAGGTGAAACGACGCGTCGTCTCGTTTCCCAACGCACCAGTCACGCTGCCGCTACTGATCTCGGCTTCGGGAACGCCGATGGTGGCGGTCAATGTGAACGGCAAGCAGAAGATTTTCTGGCTGGATACGGGCTCGAGCATGACGATCATTTCTTCAGACGTTGCGGACGAGTGTGCGATCAACGCGCTTGTTCCCGACACTCTCGAAGTGGCGACTACCACGGGTCACGTAGCCGCCCGGCCGGCTGCGGTTGATCGTATTCGGCTTGGTGGAATTGAAATTCTGAACTCGACTGCAATGATCGTCGCAAGCAACGTCATGCAGGTAAGGGTGGGCGATGTAAATAATCCGGTAACGGCCATCGGGATCGACGGCGTGATCGGGTTTGATATCATGAGTCGAATGGACATCCGGATCGATTACGTGAATCGCAGGGTGACGTTTCTCAAACCCGAGCCGGTGAGAGGAAGGGCGGCGGCGCTCGGCAGAAATCTTTTTTGGGTGGGTACGCCAATAGTTCGACTCGTAAGCGACCGCGGAACGCCACTTTATTTCAATCTCGACACCGGGGCGCAGGAGACCTATTCCACTGAAGGGTTGGTCACCAAAACGAAGACGCGCACATTTGCCGGCGAACGGCGATTGGTTGGCGGCCTCGCAGGTCTCCAGGTCGTGCACGGCCGGTTCATCGACGAGATGCGAATGTCGATGGCAGGCCAGCGCCTGCTCTTCCGGAAGATGCTCGTGTATGCTCCAGCGGTAGCCACCTTCGTGCCGCTCGACGGAGTACTGGGCAGCGACGTCGGCAAGAGTGGGACGGTGAGGATCGACGCGACTAACGGGTTGTTCCTGCTCGAGAGCCCAGAAGTATGACGAGGGCTTGAAAATTAAGAGTTAGGACGTTATCTAACCACATGCCAAAGGCGGAACTCTCCATCGACATCGCGGTTACGCCGCGATTCGAGATCTTCTACGCCCTCCAAACCCTCGCCGGTGGCGGAGCCGAACACCTTCTTGGCTGGCGTCGTGAAATGCAACGCCGTCTCACTCCCCGAGTCAGGGCGACGCTCACGAAAGTCGCACCATCGCCGCTCATCTGGCCACTCCTGGCTGACGCTCTTCGCGACTCGCAAGCGACGCCGGGGTTTACCGAGATGATGGCCGACCTCCGCGGAATGCGCGACGTCGTATTTCAGCGTGCGGTGCTGAGCGGGGTATTCAAGACGCCGAACGCGGTCACAAATCTCCTCCGCGGCAAAGCGACGCTCGCGGAAACGGTGGCGATCGAAGCGGCAACGCGCGAACGATTGCTCGCGGTTCTCGGACTCTATCCATTTGCCCGAGGAAATCGGGTAACGTCGGCTTTTGAGCGAATCGTGAAGGAGCCGGCGCAATACCGCGACGAAGTCGTGAACGTCATTGTGTCATTCTGGGCAACTGGCTTTGCCGAATCGTGGGGAATTCTCGAGCCTCAAATGCGGGACCGCGCAAAGGCGCTTCGAATGAATGTTCAGCGAGATGGCGCGCATGAGTTCGCGAGATCGTCGGGACTGCCCATTGCAATCGACAATGCCGGCGTCAGGGGACTTCGCAGCAACTCGATCGTTCCAATGAAGGAGGTCGCAGGGATCCACGTCATTCCGTCAGCTTTCAACACCGCGAACCTTTGGGCCGCGTACACCGACGACAAAGGGAAGACACGGTTTTTCGTTCCTCTCCTGGATACGACACTCGCGCCTGACACACCGATGGTCATCAACCCGTCGCTGATCTTCGGAGCACTCGGCGACGTCACTCGATATGCAATCGCATCGACGATTGCACGGAAGCCGATGACGTCAGTTGATCTGGCGCGTGCTTTCTCCGTCTCAAAACCAACGATATCTCACCACGTTCATCTGCTTCGTTCAGCGGGACTGATAGAGGAAACGCATACGGAAGCCGGAACTTTGCTCGCACTGAATCGCAGAATGCTCGAGCGTGCATCCGGTGCGGCGGCGAGAGAGATGTTCTCGACCGAAGACGCAACAGACGCGATTAAGCGAACGCGAAAACCAAACGCGGCACATTGAACCACAACCCATGAACGGAGCAGGAATGCGACCCGCATTTGCCGAAAATATCCTTGAGGGAAAAACCGCGGTCATCACCGGGGGAGGGAGCGGAATCAACCTCGCGATCGCCGAGCGGTTGGCGGAACAGGGTGCGAGTGTCGCGCTGATCGGGAGGACGAAAGAAAAACTCGTTGCTGCGGCTGCGGGGATAGAAGCGAAGGGAGGCAAGGCCGCCGGCTTTGCCTCCGATGTTCGCGACTATGAGGCCCTCGCTGGCGCCATTGGATCGGCTCGGGAGAAATTCGGCGAGATCGACATTCTCGTATGCGGAGCAGCCGGAAATTTTCCCGCGCCTGCCATTGGAATGTCGGCCAACGGTTTCAAGTCAGTCATTGACATCGATCTGCTCGGAACGTTCAACACTTGCCGAGCGGCGTACGAGCACCTTCGGAAGCCGGGTGCATCGATTGTGAACATTTCGGCAACTCAGGCTTTCATTCCGATGGCGATGCAGTCGCACGTGTGCGCCGCGAAAGCAGGTGTAGACATGGTAACACGAACTCTCGCCCTCGAGTGGGGATCGAAAGGCGTGCGCGTGAACTCGATTGCCCCCGGCGCAGTTGACGATACTGAAGGCATGAAGCGACTCGCTCCCAACGAAAATGCCCGCGCCTTCGTGACGAAGATGATTCCACTTGGCCGTTTCGCAGAAAAACGTGAGATCGCCGATCTGGCTTTGTTTCTTTGCTCCGATTCGGCTCAGTTCATCACCGGAACGGTGATGGTCTGTGACGGTGGCCAGTCACTCGGCAGCATGTTCTCCGAGATGCTCGAGATGGCTGTGTCAAAGCAGGCGAACACCTAGAGCTCGTCGATCGACTTCGGCCAGTCCTGTTTGAGAAGACGGGAGAGTGCACGATCGGCAAGAAGCTTTCCGTCGGTTTGACAGCGCGCGCAGTAATTTGTTTCGTTGTTCGCGTACCTGATTCGCTGAACTGGAGTACCGCAGACAGGGCATGGTTTCCCATACCGGCCGTGAACGGCCATCTCGTCGTGGAATGCAGTGACCTTCGCCGGAAATTTGCCACCTGATTGCTCGCGCAGACGATCGGTCCATTCGATCAGCACGCCCCGGGTTGCATCGAAGAGTCGCTCGATCTCGTCGTCGGTCAACCGGGTGGAATGCCTCACCGGAGAAAGCTTCGCGCGATGAAGTATCTCGTCGGAGTATGCATTGCCAATTCCACTGAACAGCCGCGGGTCCGTTAGTGAGCGCTTGAGAGTGTGATTCTCGAGTTTGAGCTGAGCTGTAAACCCGGCGAGATCCGTCTCGAGCGGCTCTATCCCTCCACGATTGATTTCATCGAGTGCAGCGTCACCACGAACAAGAGTCATGGACGCTCGTCTCTGTGTTCCGGCTTCAGTCAGTACGAGTGATCCGTTTTCGAAATCGAATGACGCCAGTCCAAGACGCCCGGGAAGCTTCGCACCGGGCTTGAGCCAGCGAAAGCGCCCCGCGATCATGAGGTGGACGACAATCCAGAGATCGTCGTCGAGACCAATTGCGATACGCTTGCCGATTCGCCTGACGTCTCGAACTGTCTTGCCTTCAGCCTCGTAAATAGGAGGATTGACCGATCGGACGACGAAAGGATTGCCGATGCGAAGCTTGTCGAGCGTTCGGCCCGTTACGTGAGACGCAATCGTCTCGACGTAGACTGTAACATCGGGCAGTTCAGGCACGGCCTGTTATCGCCGTGCGGCCAGGGCCGAGAAGAGGTAGGTGAGGTTCGCGGTGCCGTCCATGATCGGCTCGTTGGTCGAGTAGTCGCCGACGTCATCGTGGTAAACCGTAAAGCCCGTATTGAACGGCGCGTACTCGTCCGCATCATGAAGACTGATGCCACGCAGGTTTCCGTAAATCGATCGATAGACAGGACCGTCAAGCATAGCGCCGGTTAGCTGGTACTTGAGTTCCTTCGCGACGACCGAATGCGGATCGCGACCAAAGTTTCCATCCCGTGGAAGGCCGATGATCATAGACACGCCCCATGGATTCGCGCCGAGGAGCCAGTCAGTCGCAGCGGCTTCGTATTCGCGGAAGCGATTGTCGCCTGTCATGCGGCGATACAAGTAGGCCTGCGTCGCGAAACTCGCCATCAGATTGTTGGAGCACCAGATAAACGGAATTCCGATCCTGAATCCATTCTGTGCTCTGCCGACAACTGCTTCCAGTCCTTTCTTGTAATAGGCAGCGAGTTTCGTTTTCTCTCGGGGAGAGGCACGTCGCCACGTTTCGTAGTGTCCGTTGTTGTGCCACGGATACCATTGATAGTGCTTCGCTGTGTCCTGTCCCATCCAGGGAGTCACCGGCTCGGCGTCGGCGTCCTTCAGCGCATCGAGTACAAACGATCGCCGTCCGGTCGACGCGGCGAGCGACGCGGCTCCGAGCTCCATGTCGTCGTGCCAGTTGTCTTCTTCGTAGAAATACGGAGACCGCCCCGGCGCTGTCTGACAGACGCCGGGCTTGGCGCGCCCTAGTCGATACGCGGCAAGTGCTTTCGCCTCGAGAGTTTTCGCAAATGCGGGATCGTTTTTCGCGAAGACAGAAGATCCAATCGCAAATGCAGACGCGTATTTTCCGGCGGTTGAAGCAAAACCGTCCGAGCGGTTCTTCGCCTTGAAGAGACCCTGCGGTTTTCCCGTGCAGGGATAGACAGGCCGCTCCTTGCCCTTGCCCCATCCGTAGTCGGCCGAATCGGTCCACGGAAGATCCCAGTACGTGTGATCCCGATCGTCGCCGAGTTGGTTGAACATGTCGTTGTCGGCGGGATACATCGCGAGGAGCCACTCGATACCGTGGCGAGCTTCGTCAAGGATGTCGGGAATTCCATTTGCCCCGGGAAGTCCCCGAGCGTCGAAATGATCGGAAAACGACTTCGGATTGTCGCGGTACGCCATCAGCATAACGAACGTGGCGTTCGCGGACGTGGTTACGTACTGAAGATAGTCCGAGGCGTCGGCCCACCCACCGCTGACGTTGATGAATTGTCCAACACGCGACAAGTCGTCGACGATAAAGCCATCGTGTTGATGAACAAGATCGCGGATAACCGGATTGAACCCGGCGCGCTGCTCGCGCATGTAGTGGAGCAGCGTGTCGGCAGCTCCGTCGTAGGTAGCTCGATCGATGTGAACGGCAGGCGAAAGCGCGCCTCCAGCAACGAGCGTGAAGGTTCCGGTCCTGGTGAATCGGGTAAAGTCGAAACGGTGGGTTGCTGCGCATGGCCCATATCGACCGGCAGACTCTGCCTTCTGCGGACCGAAGACAGTCTTTCCATCCTTGTCCTGAAGCGTGAACGACGCAATCGCGACCGAGTCGAGCGAGCACGCGACTGCCACTTTTGGACCGACGGGAACGTAGCCGAGCTGATTGATCCGAATGAACGTCCGTTGCGATGTTTGTGCTGAGAGCGAGGCAGCCATAAGAGTGACTAGAATCTCAATCGATCTCACTGAAGGCCGTCCAGCACGCGCCGCTTCCCGAATGCGTCGATGTTGAAGGACTCGGCTCTCTGTTTATCGGCGACTGCACCGCGTACAATCGAAAGTGCGTCGTAGTACTCGAGGTAATGAAAATTCGAAATACCTCCCCGCACGAATTCGTACTTCGAAACCGCTTCGCGCCATTGCTTCATCTCATTGGAGACATCTACCGAGATGTATGGCTGAAAATCTTCCGAGTCTTCCCAATTGTCGGCGTACCAGATACCGCGCAAGCCACGATTAGGTGGAGTTCCGGTAACTACTCCCTCGAGCGAGGCGAGAAGGACGGCGTCCTGAACGATCGCACTCGTACGTGCGTGATCCTTGTGAATGCTTTTCTGCCAATGTGTGAACACATAGGTCGGCTTCACCTGCCTGATGACGTTCGCGACGTAGAGGCGGACGGCCTCATCGTTCGGCAGCTCGCCGTCCTTGTAGGGCGCAAAGATCGTCTCGGCGCCGATGGCCGAGTCGGCGGCGAGAGCCTCGCGTCGCTTCTGGGCTCCGTATAAAGCGGGCGACATCTTCGGATTACCGCCTTCTCCCAAGGTCATGTGGAGAATGACGATGCGGTCGCCAGCCTTGTGCTGCTTGATGAGGAGAGCTCCAGTCGTGAGCTCCATGTCACCGGCGTGCGCACCGATTGCCAGGATAGTTTTTTGAGCTGGCGGGGTCTGCGCAAGGAGAGGCGCAGACGCGCAGGCCAACCCGAGACAAATCGAGATCGATCGCATGGGTGCTGAAGCTACGACGCTCCAAATACTTGTGCGAGAAATAGCGATAGATTTTCAGGATGGAATACACCCGCCTCGGCCACAGTGGATTAATGGTCTCACGCATCTGCCTCGGATGCATGAGCTATGGAACGTCAAAGTGGCGCCCATGGATTCTGGACGAAGCGGACGCCAAGCCCTTCTATAGAAAGGCGCTCGACCTCGGCATCAATTTTTTCGACACCGCCGACATGTACTCGGTTGGCGCCAGCGAAGAGGTGACGGGACGGGCGCTCCGCGAGATGGCGAACATGGAAGAGGTCGTTCTGGCGACGAAGGTCAATTTCCCGATGAGTGGCGGCCAGAACATGGGTGGCCTTTCGCGAAAGCACATCATTCAGGCGTGCGAAGCGAGTCTCAAAAGGCTTGGTGTCGAGACGATTGACCTGTATCAGATCCACAGATTCGATCCCAACGTTCCAATCGAAGAGACTCTCGCTGCGCTCGATCATCTCGTGCACCATGGAAAGGTGAGATACATCGGGGCAAGCTCCGGCTACGCGTGGCAGATGGCGCAGGGGCTATCGACATCCGAGAGAAATGGATGGGCTCGATTCGTGTCGATGCAGAATCACTACAACCTCGTCTATCGCGAAGAAGAGCGAGAGATGATTCCTCTTTGCGTGAACGAGGGCGTCGGTCTCATTCCGTGGTCGCCGCTGGCGCGCGGCAGACTGGCGCGGACGACGCCGTCGGCGACCGAGGGGACAACCAGAGCGTCGAACGATGCGTTTGCGGACACGCTGTACGATTCTCCGGGCGATGAAGAAGTGATCGCTGCTGTCAGGAAAGTCGCCGAGGAAGCTGAAACGAAACCGGCGGAAGTTGCGCTGGCTTGGCTTCTCTCTCGCCCGGGTGTTGTTGCGCCGATCATCGGCGCGACGAAGATCGAACACCTCGAGACCGCCGTTAAGTCACTCGAGTTGAAATTGACCGAAGAACAGATTGACACAGTGGAAGGGCCTTACCGGCCTCATGCGGTGAGGGGTCATTGACTGCTCCCGACACGCGCCCGCTCGTACTCGTGGCTGGGGGATCCGGGACGCTCGGCACTTTAACGACTCGGCTGTTGCTCGATACCGGTCATCGTGTGCGTGTAATGACGCGAACACAGTCGAAAGTCGATGATCTCAAAAAGCGCGGGGCGTCGATCGTCAAGGGCGACTTGCGAGATCCCGAATCTCTCGAGTTCGCTGTTCGCGGAGTTACGACTGTCATCTCCGCCACTCACTCCATCCTCGGTAAAGGCGAATCGTCAATCGGGCTGGTTGACGATGAAGGGCAGCGGTCGCTCATCGAGGCGGCAAAGCTGGCCAATGTGTCGCACTTCATCTACACATCGGTGTTCGGGGCGTCGCTCGATCATCCGGTCGACTTCTGGCAGACCAAAGCGCGCGTCGAGCGATTTCTCCGCGACAGTGGCCTACCGTTCACGATCATCAGACCCACCGCGTTCATGGAATTCCATGCGTACGAGCTGATCGGAAAGTTCGTGGAAAGCGGCAAACGGGTGATGATGTTCGGCAGTGGAAAAAATCCGAGGAATTTTGTGTCTGCGCGCGATGTCGCGAAACTCATTGTGGCCGCGACTGACGATTCGCGAATGCGGGGCGAAGTGATCGAGGTGGGCGGACCGGAAAATCTGACGGTAAATCAGGTTGCGGATATTTTCGGGCGCGTGAGTGGCAGGAAAGCCAAGGTGACGCACCTTCCGCTTTCCGCAGCGAGGGCGGTCGCAGCGGCCATGCACGGTATTCATCCCGGCGTGAGCCGAGTGATCAAGTCGGCCGTTCTTTCGGAGACAACGGATCAGACCTTCGACTCGAGCGGCCTGGTCGCGAGGTATCCCATCAAGTTGACCGGACTCGAGGATTGGGCTCGTAAGAAGTAGAACCGAATGGCGGTTCATGACATGCCCATGACTCGTCTCAACACGCCACGATGACGGTTCGTCACACGCAGGGTGTCACTACCGGGTTGAAGCCGCATCATGGTGTCATGAAATTGTCAGTGATCTCCTTTCTGTTCCTGTTCTCGGCATGCTCTCTCAGCGTGCCGACCGAGGCACCGCTTCCGCTTGGCGGGCATCAGGTGCTGTTCATCGGGAATAGCCTTACCTACGTGAATGACCTGCCTGGCACGCTTTCGGATCTCGCACATTCTGTTGGCGATACCATCGTGGCGGCCTCGGTCGCGAATCCGGATTTTGCCGTCATCGATCATGCGAAGGGTCTCAGCAACGCGAGCGCAGTGATCGCTTCCCGAAAATGGGAGTATGTCATTCTTCAGCAGGGGCCGACTACTCTGCCGATCAATCAGGATACTCTGGTGATCGCTACGAAAATCTTCGACCCGATGATCAAGAGTGCCGGAGGAAAGACGGGACTGTTCATGGTGTGGCCCACGTCGGACCACGCCGACCTCTTTCCGGACGTGCTTCAAGGTGTTCAGATCGCCGCGGATGCTGTTGGCGGGATCGTGTTTCCGGCAGGCGAAGCGTGGAAGGC
>JBDUEH010000048.1:0-9777 GCA_040002555.1 Gemmatimonadales bacterium
TCTCGCCGTCGATCACGATTACGCGGATGTGGGCGCGATGCTGAGTCTTCTGGAGTGACTTCAGGCTAAAGGGGCGGAACGCCTCTACCTTCACACCAGCATCCTCGAGTGGTTCGAAATATTCTTTTTTGAGAGTCGTTCCGAATGCGTCGTGAAGAAAGCGAATTTCGATTCCTGCCTTTGCGCGCTCGATCAGAATCTCCTGAAGCTGATCCGCCATTTTGCCATGGTTGGCGAAATACAACTGGAGTGTGATCGACGATTTTGCGTTGCGCAAATCTTCCCACAGGCGCGGGTAAGTCTGATCACCATTGATGAAGAATTCTACTTCGTGGCCGCGCTTGAGCTTGACGTGAGTCAATAATTCGATCGACTCTCGGAAAAACGGGTCGTCGATGGCCGGACATTCAGTGCCCTGGCCCGGAGTTCCGACGGTCTTGATCGGCGTGCCTCTCACGACATCCATGAAGCCGATGAGCAGCGCCATGGCGACAATGACGCCAATCAGGATAAAGCCGCCGTACGTGAGTATCTGCATTTGGATGCCTTTGCCTTATTCGGTGAGTGACGCCCAGCCGGCCTTTAGCTTATCGGACCACTTGGGCGCATTCGGATCGATGACCTTGATGGTGATGGATCCAATGTAGGCAGTTCCAGAGATCCTGATCGTCGGCGCATCGGGCGGGGGATTCGTGTTTCCGGTTCGTTCCACGTCGAAGCTGCCGATCATACCGTCGCCGTCGCAGAGGACGCGGATATCAGGGGGAACGATTACCTCGATGTTCCCCATGAAAACGTTCAGCTCCATCTCCGAAACGCCCTCGGCCAAATGTGCCGAGCGAAGGTCGATCTCGATGTTGCCCATGCAGGTGAACGAACGGAAGTTGCGCGGGAGAGTCCACTCGCCTTCGCGCTTGACGTTCGACCACCAGGCGACGACACCGTTTCGTTCCGGAATCAAGTGATCCGGAAGTGTTCGTGTCAGGGCTATTGATTGGGCCATCTGGTCGTAAGGAATTGGCGGAGTCAAAATGTCGTGATTATGGGGACGGGGACTCTCGAAAAATCGCGTAGGTGAACTCCATTTTCCAGTCTCTGGAGCTTGTTGACCCTCGATCGTTTCTGCATAATCACCACCGCAGAATCACCCTTGGGGCAAAGATGACAGCTGAGCACATCCCGATGTTCGCACAAGTCAATAAATACTTCGACAAAGCGTCCAAGCACCTCGACCTGAACCCTGGGCTTCTCGATACCATCAAGGCCTGCAACTCGGTCTATAGAATGCAGTTCCCGCTAAAGCGCGACGATGGGACGATCGAAGTGATCAACGGCTGGCGTGCGCAACACAGTGTGCATCGCCTGCCGACGAAGGGTGGCATTCGGTACGCGGCAAACGTGGACGAAGACGAAGTCTCCGCGCTCGCTGCGTTGATGACCTATAAGTGCGCACTCGTCGATGTGCCATTCGGTGGAGCAAAAGGAGCGGTACGAATCGACCCCGCGAAGTATTCCGAAGGCGAGCTCGAGCGAGTCACTCGGCGGTTTACATACGAGCTGTTCTCGAAAAACCTCATCGGCCCCGGAATGGACGTGCCGGCCCCAGACATGGGAACCGGCCCGCGCGAAATGGCGTGGATCATGGACACGTATGCGACCCTGGCTCGCGGCGAGATCGACGCGCAGGGGTGTGTTACCGGAAAACCCGTCACGCAGGGTGGTGTTCGTGGCCGAGCAGCAAGCACTGGGCGAGGAGTAGCGTTCGCCCTGCGCGAGGCCCTCTGCTATGCAGAAGACATGAAGCCGCTCGGCTTCTCAACCGGCGTCGATGGAAAGCGCGTCGTCGTGCAGGGACTCGGCAACGTTGGATATCACGCCGCGAAATTCATCGAAGGATACGGTGGAATCATCATCGCATTGCTCGAGCGCGAAGGCGGTATCTATTCGGAGAAAGGGCTCGATGTGGACAAGGTTGTCGCGCATCGCAAGGAAACCGGGTCGATACTGGGTTTCCCGGGATCGACGGATCTTGCGAAGAGCACCGACGGCCTCGAGCTCGAGTGTGACGTGCTCGTTCCAGCTGCACTCGAGAATCAGATCACCGGCGCCAACGTCGATCGCATCAAGGCGAAGATCATCGTCGAGGGCGCAAACGGACCTGTTACCGCCGACGCGAGCGAGAAACTGCTCGCGAGAGGAGTGCTGCTTCTTCCGGACATCTATACAAACGCTGGCGGCGTGACGGTATCGTATTTCGAATGGGTGAAGAATCTTTCACACATGCGCTATGGCCGCATGGAGAAGCGCTTCCAGGAGCGGAGCAACGAGCGGCTTCTCGAAGCGGTGGAGCACCTGACCGGTAAGCATTTCACGACCGAGGATCGCGCGAGATCGAGCGAGGCCGCAGGTGAGGAGGAGCTCGTGAACTCGGGGCTGGAGGAAACGATGATTGCGGCATACGCCGAGCTGCGGACGATTCAGCACGACCGCAATGTGGATTTGCGAACGGCGGCGTTCATCAACGCGATTGGAAAAGTCGCGATGGCGTACACGCAGAGAGGAATTTTCCCGTAAGTGTTAGCGGCTGACGAACGCGTTCATCTGCTTCGGGTCAGATATCGCTCTTGAGGCCCAAACTTTTGTCTAAGACATCGGCGGCAGTAAGCGCAATGCTGCTGATCACGGCTGCGTGCGCCGGTTTGCAAGCGCGCCCCCGCGAGCGTTCGCTTCGCGCAATGACCTACAACATCCAGTACGGCCACGAGGGGCTCGACAGTGTGATCGACGTAATTCGCGATCAGCACCCCGACATCGTCGGTCTTCAGGAGGTAGATGTTCACTGGTTGCAACGGAGTAGTTTTGTCGACCAGGCTGCCCTGATTGCGAAGGGAACCGGCATGAATTACCGGTTCGCACGGATTTATCAGATTCCCAATGACGATCAGGCGAAACCGCCGCGTGAATTCGGAGTGGCGATCCTGAGCAAGTCTCCAATCGTTAGATTCACGAACCACACCATCACGCGCCTCTCGACGCAGGATTCGACTCCGACACCGGTTACGCTCCCGGGATTTCTCGAGGCAACGCTCGATTTGGGCGGCAGACGCATCCGCGTGTTCGATGTGCATCTCGACTACCGTTCGGACCCATCCGTTCGCGCAACTCAAGTCAACGAGATGCTTGCCTACATGTCTCGTGATACGCTACCAGTGATACTGACGGGCGACATGAACGCACCACCGGATGCGCCCGAGATTCAACCGCTGTTTCTAAGACTGCACGACGCGTGGCCGGCTTCGAATGGACCGGGACTTACGGATCCGGCGAAGTCTCCACAAAAGAGAATCGACTACATCATGGTGTCCGACTGCTTTCGCGTTATTGGGTCTTCAGTGCCGGAGGTATATGCGTCAGATCATCGGCCAGTAGTCGCGGTGCTCACCCTGGAAGAATCGTGTTCGCGACTTCAATAGTACGAAAGGCGACGATAGCGCGGTATCACGCATCGGGTGCACACTAGCCGTCCGGTTCGAGCTTCATGGCCCTCAACAAGGCATGAAAGCGCGGATGTGAATGCAGACGCTCCAGCAGGAACGAGCCCTTGATGCCGTAAGTGGGGCCAGTTCGTTTCGCGACTGCTTCCTCGAGCAAATCAAGGGCGCGATCGACGTCACCGAGTCCGACGTATACATACGCGAAATGATACGGAGAAACGAATCCCTTTTTCGCCCGTTGCTCGAGATTGCGAAGAACGGCTCGCGCCTTTGTCACTTTTCCTGCAAGCCCGTACGCTTCGCCGAGCTGGCTCAACCAGAGAGTGCCCTCCTTTGAGATCTCCGATGCGCGCTCCAGTCGTTCAATGCCTTCGTCGCGCCTACCGTTGAGAAAATACGTCCAACCCAACGTTGCGCTTGCACGTGCGTGGTTGTCATCAAGCTCAACCGCAGCCTCGGCGGGAGCGATTGCCTCCAAATACAGGCCGGCCCGAAGCAGTGTCGTTACCATGTCCATTCGGTGGGCGAGCGGATCGATCTCATAGGCGCGCTGCTGCATTTCAAACGCCTCATCGTACCGGCCGAGGCCGGAACACAATCTTCCATAGAGGTCGTACGCGTCTGAATTGCTCGGGCTCAGCTCGAGTGCGCGCCTGAATGACATCTCGGCGCCTTCCCAGTCGAAATCACGAACCGTCTTGAGATATCCAGCCGCGCAGTGGGCAGCGCTGAGCTCCGGATCGAGGCGGATGGCCTTCGATATCGCGTCCTCACCGACCTGGAAAGCCACCGTCGGATCAACATATCCTTGCTCGGCTGATTCGACGTGCAGCAATCCAAGGTTGGCCCACGCGTGTGCAAATGACCCGTCTCGCGCAATTGCGCGCTGGAAGTAATCGACGGCCCTCGCGAAACTATCGGGCGTGTAGTCGATGAACCACTGCCTGCCTTTGAGAAAAAGCTGGTAGGCCTGAATGTCACTTGTCGGCGCCCGCTCGACTCTGGTCTTTTCCGCGGGCGACAGCTCCGCCTGGAGTGCGGATGAAATCTTGAGGGCCACGTCTGTCTGAATGGCGAAAATATCTGTCAGCTTTCTGTCGTAAGTCTCGGCCCAGATGTGCTGGTCTGATGCCGCATCGATGAGCTTCGCCACGATGCGAACGTTGTCGCCTGATCGCCGAACGCTACCGTCGAGAAGAGTCGTGACGCCGATCGCTGCGCCGATCTCCTTCGCGCTTTGCTTTCGCTGCTTGAAGGGCATCACCGAGTTGAGCGATGTCACCCTTAGCGCATGCACCTTGGAAAGCTGGGCGATTACATCCTCGGTTATGCCATCGGCAAAGTATTCGTTCTCGGGATCTGTGCTGAGGTTGAGGAAGGGCAACACAGCGATCGCTATTGATCGTTCGTGTGCAGTGGTTTGCAACTCGTGTTGTCTGGATGGGGATTTCCCCAGCTCCTTCGCGAAAGCGGAAATGTCAGGATGAGGATCGATGCCAAGGTCGACCCTGAGTCTGTGTGCGTGATCAGTGGCATGACGAATGGCGCCAGTGCGATCACCGGCTTCGTCAAGCGCGCGCATCAACAATTGCGCGTACTCCGGAGAGTACGGATCTGCCGACACCAGACGACGCGTAGTCCTGGCACGCCCATGCACATCGCCCGATCGTTGTTGGCTTTCAGCGAGGGCCATCAGCGCTTCCATGTATGCACGGTCAATCTCGTTGCGTTGTTCCAGGAGCCAGAACTCGAACTCACTCGATTCAGGCAGATGAAATCCATCCAGCAGCACGCCTGTATGAAGCGCCACAACGCGTTCCGCATCGCCGGCGGCGATTGCCACTCGTAGCGCGTGCAGGTCGCAGCTCAAATGGCTGGGATCGAGGACCAGTCCGTCGCCCGTAGAGATGATCGAGTCTTCCCCGACGGCTCCGCGAAGAACATGGACTGCAAGGTTGAGGAGTCTTCGTGCGCCTGGCGTATCGCGCTCGGGCCAGAGCAGCAACATGGCCCTGTCACGTGAAAGCGGTTTTGGCCATGACGAGACGATCATTGTGAGCAACGCTATGCGATGCCGCTGCGCAGGGGGGCCGGTCAGGATCGTGTCGCCGGAGCGCAGGCACGCTCCGCCGAGTAGTTGGGTGGTGATCATGACGGCGAGGATCGGCTAATTCAGAGCTAATTTCGGGGGCAAGCGGCAGCTAACCAGCAGGTCTCAGGTTACGCGTGGGTAGAACATGACTCTCACAACACGAGGCCACAATGAGAACGACCCCACACCTGCTTGCCGCCATCGTACTACTCAGTGCATGCAGCGGCGGCGATACCACCGCCAACAGCTCACCGTCATATTCGCAGATCAGGATCGATGCCACCAGGACATCGTCGGAGGCGAAGGATCTTGCCGCGCTACGACAGGCGACGGCGAAGTTTCATGACAAGGACGCTTCGGCTGCCGATGGCTACGACACGCAGTTTCCCGCTGGGTGTTTTTCCAGTCCGGACGGCGGAATGGGTTACCATTTCCTGAAAGGAAGCAACGTTGGAACGCTCGACCCGTCGCGGCCGCAGTTCGTGATGTACGAACCGCAGAAGAACGGGCAGATGAGGCTCGTCGGCGTGGAATTCATCTATCCCGGCCTGCCGACTGATCCCACTCCGTATCTGTTCGGACAGCCGTTCCAATACAACTACACTTTCAGCGTGTGGGCGCTTCACGTCTGGGCGTGGGATGAAAATCCGGCCGGCATTTATGCCAACTGGAATCCGAAAGTGTCGTGCAGTTACGCGACGACCGTCGCGACCATGGTTCACTGAGGCGCAGGGCAATGCCCAAATACCTCATCGAGCGGGAGATTCCGAACGCAGGCGCGTTGTCCGCTTCCGAGCTCCAGGGGATTTCATACAAGTCGCGCAACGTGTTACGTGAGCTCGGGCCCGATATTCAGTGGGTTCAGAGTTTCGTTACCGAGGACAAGATCACGTGCATCTACATTGCACCGAATGCGGAGATTATCCGCGAGCACGCTCGACGCGGCGGGTTTCCGGCGGACCGGGTGCTCGAGGTCGCGACCATAATCGATCCTACGACGGCCGAAAGCGATCACATGGCCTCGGTGCAGGCCGCTTAGTTGAGAAGGAGTCCGCCAGAAGCCGCCATGGTGGGGCGCCTGGCGACTTCTTTTCGCACTGCGGTGCCGGTGCTGGCGACACATGTTGAACGCGAGGTTAATTTGGCCTGACCGATCTAAGTTGTGATGATCGCATCCACCGGCGACTTCAGCATTAAATGAAACGACCAGTTGTAGCAGTAGCCCTCGCACTCTGTCTCTCGGCTTTTGTCGCGCCGGCCGAGGGTCAGTGGGATTCGTCTTCAGTTGAAGCCGTCGCCCCGGGTGTGATTCACCGGAGAGTCGTTGTCAACAGTGGCCCGTGGCGGCTCAATGTCCTGGAAGTGAGCCTTCACCAGAAGGGCATCAGCATACGCGAAGTAAAAGGCAACGACGTCTTCGCCGGGCTCGAGAAGACCAGCTCGATGGAGCAGCGATACCACGGTCCAGGAAAGGCTGTCGCCGCCGTCAATGCAGACTTCTTCAACGTGAAGACCGGTGAAAGCGAAAGCAACGTCGTGATCAATGGCGCGATAGTCAAAGGACTCACACCTTCCGCTTCTCCTCGCGATGGCTGGAAGAAGCTGCGAACGCAGTTCGGGATGGATGAGAGCAATCATCCATACATCGACCGGTTCGGACTCACCGCACGATTGATCCAGGGCGGACGTTCGATGAAACTCGATGGAATCAACTCGCGCCCAAGGCAGCTCGACGCGCTCGTACTCTACACCTCTACTGCCGGCGATTCGACTCCACGTGACACGACGCGCATGAGTTCGGCGTACCTGCCGCTGCGATTTGTATCGCGTTCGCAGAATGAGACGACCTTTCGCATCGCCGGCTCCGTGTATGAGGGATCGCGCGGATCGCTCGCGGCGGGAGGCGCCCTGACAGCCGAAGGAACAATGTGCGACTCACTGACGCGAATTGCGCGCAGGGGCGGGACGATTCGCATCAGAACAGGATTTCTTCCTGGTCGTGAACGTCTTCGGGCAATAGTGGGTGGTGGGCCGAGGATAATTCAGAATGGTCGGAGCGTGGCGGAGTTCGGCTATTTCATTGAAGGAACGGGCGCGAAGTTCGGAACGGTTCGCCATCCACGGACCGCGGTTGGATTTTCTAAAGACAGCTCGACGCTCTATCTCGTGACGGTGGACGGACGCCGGGAATCCGATTCAGGGATGTCGTTGATGGAGCTGGCCGATGCGATGCTCAAGCTCGGTGTGTATGAAGCGATGAATCTGGACGGAGGCGGATCGACGACGATGGTGATCGGCGATCAGGTAGTAAATCATCCGTCGGACAAGGAGGGGGAGCGGCCGGTGGGAAATGCACTGCTCGTCGTAGTCGGAGATTCGACCAGCCACCGTTGAAAAATATGCCTAGTCAGTAGGTATATTTAACCAATGACACGTTCCCAGTTTGCCCTGGCGGCCGGAGCTGACGAGAAATGGGTCGAGAACACCGCTCGACTCCTTCGAAAACGGCTGATGTACACGCCGCTTGAATCGGTGTGGCTGGGACTGGTCAGAGTTTTCAACCAGGAAATTGGCCTTACGCTGGCGCGATCGGACGAACTCGCGCGCGAGGCGCTGGGCTGCGAACAACAAGCGTCAACCATGCTGCTTGGGCAGACTGAAACTGGTGTCGCCGGAATTGCCGTTGATCTCGTCAGGTATCGTTCTTCGCATGCCGCATCGCTTTCCGCGGCGCTCGAGTTTGGTGGTGAAAGACGCAGAGGTCGCCCGCGGCCAATCAAGCCCGGAGGAGGAAAGCAGGCTGCGCTCGATCGCGCTGCGCGCTACGGGGTGGATATCGATCTCCTTAGAGAGGGACTCAAAAGCCCCGTCGCTGAAAGACTGAAGCTCGCAGACCAGAACGCTGCATTCGTTGCAGATATGCGGAGAGGCATGCGGGGTCGACTCGCATGAGTTTCGCCTCCATTCTGCAAGGACTCCGATCAGCAGACATAAAGTTTGTCGTAGTCGGTGGGCTTGCTGCTGCAGCGCATGGGTCTCGCAGAGTCACGGACGACGTTGACATCTGCTACGATACCGCAAAACCAAATCTTATCCGGTTAGCCGAGCTACTCACAGAGTGGAAAGCGTATCCGCGCGGAATAGAAACAGGACTGCCGTTCTTCATGGATGAGAGACAATTCCGCACGACTGCTCTCATGACGCTGACAACGAGCGAGGGATTTCTCGACGTGCTTGATGCAGTGAAGGGCGTTGGCGATTATGCGAAATGTCGGGAACGGTCAAAGCCAATCGAAGCGTTCGACATCCGATTTCGGGTGCTGGATCTCAATGCATTGATCGACGCGAAGCGAGCGGCCGGCCGGCCCAAGGATATCGATCAGCTGCCCGAGCTCGAGGCATTGCGGGCCTTGAGCAAGACCTGACCACTATAGTAGTGGCGGCTGAATCGGTGCCGCTCCATGTTAGTCCTTCATATGCCGGATACTGAACGCCTCCGGGCCGCACTAACCGATCGATACAGCATAGAGCGAGAGATAGGCGCGGGAGGGATGGCAACGGTCTACCTCGCCCGCGACGTAAAGCACGATCGCGAAGTCGCCCTTAAGGTGCTCCGCCCTGACCTGAGTGCCGTCATCGGCACCGAAAGATTCCTCGCCGAAGTTCGTATCACTGCAAGGCTCGATCATCCGCACATCCTCACCCTGATCGATTCCGGGGAAGCGGATGGAATTCTCTTTTACGTGCTCCCGTTCGTCCGCGGCGAATCCCTGAGAGCGAAGCTCGATCGCGAGAAGCAGCTCCCGGTTGACGAAGCACTGTCGATAACAAAGCAGGTCGCAAGCGCTCTCGACTACGCACACGGTCATGGCGTTGTCCATCGCGACATCAAACCAGAGAACATCCTTCTTCACGAAGGTGAAGCGGTTCTCGCCGATTTCGGAATTGCGCTCGCGGTAAAAGAAGCCGGCGGCAATCGGCTCACCGAGACAGGGCTATCGCTCGGGACGCCTCAATACATGTCACCGGAGCAGGCGACCGGCGACCGCGCACTCGACAAGCGCAGCGACATCTACTCCCTCGGCGCCGTGTTCTATGAAATGATTGCGGGCGAGCCCCCGGTGACCGGCGGCACAGCGCAGGCGATGATTGCAAAGCTGCTCACGGAAAGACCGGTGAAGCTGCGGGTGA
>JBDUEH010000049.1:0-9729 GCA_040002555.1 Gemmatimonadales bacterium
CGCTGCCGACTTGCGGACCCGCGGGGCAACGAGCTTGTTGATGGAGCTCAGAAATGCCCCGCGGCTGATTTCGCCGCAGCCCGAGTAACGATGGCACAGTTTCCGATTTATAGAGGTCGCCGCCTGCGGCGAACCGAGCCGCTACGCCGCCTCGTCCGTGAGACGACGTTATTGCCATCGCAATTGGTATTGCCCGTATTTGTGCGACGCGGATCTGGATTTCGTCGCGCGATCGATTCAATGCCAGGAGTCGCGCAGACATCGCCGGATGAGCTGCTGAGAGACGCAACGATCGCTGCGGAAGCAGGGGTCGGGGGTGTGATTCTCTTCGGCATTCCCGATGCGAAGAACGCGACTGGATCTGAAGGATGGGCGGAGGATGGAGCCGTTCAGCAGTCCGTGCGTCTCCTGAAAAAAGAGCTTCCGGACCTCGTCGTGATTACTGACGTATGCATGTGCGAATACACCGATCACGGGCACTGCGGAATTCTCGAGAACGGTGAAGTCGTGAACGACGCGACGCTCGAACTGTTGTCGCGCGTTTCGGTATCTCATGCGCAAGCTGGCGCAGATGTGGTTGCTCCAAGCGACATGATGGATGGCAGGGTCGGTGCGATTCGCGACGCGCTCGATGCAAACAGTTTCGAGAATACGCCGATACTGAGCTACGCGGCCAAGTATGCATCGGCGTATTACGGTCCGTTCCGCGACGCCGCCGAGTCAGCGCCGAAAGTGGGCGATCGCAAAGGCTACCAGATGGACTCTGCCAATTCTGACGAAGCGTTGCGCGAAGTTCTTGCCGATATCGACGAGGGCGCGGACGCCGTGTTGGTCAAGCCGGCGGGTCCATACCTCGACATCATCGCTCGCGTGAAGGCGGAAACAGGCTACCCAGTCGCGGCGTACCAGGTTAGCGGCGAATATTCGATGATCTGCGCAGCGGCTGAGCGCGGGTGGATTGATCGCGACCGTGTCGTGATGGAGTCGCTCCTGGGAATTCGCCGGGCAGGCGCGGATTTCATTCTGACTTACTTTGCCGTCGAGGCCGCGCGCGCGTTGCGAGCGTCCGCGTGAGCGGCGCCACACTGGTTGCTCGAAGCCCCTTCATTCGCAGAGTTGCTCGACGAATTGCGGCACTGACCCTCCTGGCGCTCGCCGGTTGTGATTCCATCGCCGGAACACAATCGGATCACGCATTGTGGAACGCGCTCGAAATCAGGAATTACGATTTCGTCTATGAGGTAGGGTGCTTTTGTGCGTTCGACCGACCTAATCCAGCGAGGGTTACCGTCCGCGGCGGCATCGTGGTAAAGATCGCGCCTGACAGCGGTATTTTCGTGGGCAAGCTCCCGCCGGCGTCACAGTATCCGACGATCGATAGCCTCTTCGCGATTTTGGAGACCGCCGAGAAGAACTCGCCTGACGGAGTGACTGTGGAATTCGACCCGACTTATCACTATCCGACGAGGATCTCAATCGACCTGATAAAAAACGCGATCGACGATGAGGTCACTTACACTGTGAAGTCCTTCACTCCTGTGATTGGGTCTCAGCAATAGGCGTCAGTAGTCAGGAATCGGCCAATCAACGAGTGTGGCCGCTCGCAAGGTTATTTTTCCCTCAACATGAAATACAGAACTTTCCGCGGAACCGATGTCGCCGTAAGTGAGATCGGACTCGGCATGTGGACCCTGGCGACGAACTGGTGGGGCGAGAAGACCGACGACGAGGCCGTCGCCATGATGCGGCAGGCGCGCGACGAATTCGGCATCAATTTCTTCGACGCCGCCGATACCTACGGAAATGGCCGGAGCGAGATGCAGCTGGCCGCCGCATTTCGCGGTCGTCGCGATGAAGTCGTCTACGGAACGAAGATTGGTTACGACATATACGACGAAGAAGCGGGCAAGGCCCGACGCGGGCAGAGCGAGCTGCCCCAGCGATTCGAGCCGGAGTACATGCGCTTCGCCGTGGACAAGTGCCTCGAGCGCCTCGAGACTGACTACATCGATGTCCTCCAGCTTCACAACGTCAAAATGGAGCACGTGCGTAATCCCGTTGTCTGGGATACGCTGCGCGATCTGAAGAAGGAAGGGAAGATCCGAGTCTGGGGTGCGGCGTTTGGCCCTGCCATCGGCTGGCTTTACGAAGCTGTCGAGCTTTGCGAGCGCGAGCCTGACGTTGGAACGATTCAGATGATCTGGAACATCCTCGAACAGCAGCCTGGCACCTCGATGCTCGATGCAGCTCGCGAGCATGCGCCGAATTGCACGTTCAACATTCGCGTGACGCATGCCTCCGGAATGCTCGAAGGGAAATACACCGAGGATACGGTCTTTCCAGCCAACGATCACCGGCGCCACCGCCCCCGTTCGTGGCTCGTGAACGGCGTTCGCAAAGTCCGCACACTCGATTTTCTCACGACGCAAATGACGCTCGGCCAGGCGTCGCTGAAGTGGCTGCTCGCCGAGCCGAGCGTGATCAGCGTTCTCCCAAACGTGTACGACGTCGATCAGCTCTCCGAATTCGCGGCGGCGAGCGACATGCCCGATCTTGATGCATCGCAGCTGGAGCGCGTTGCAGCGCTGAATGAAACGAACTTCGGCGTCGAGGAAGAGCCGATGAAATACAAGGGAACGATGGAGCGAGTAACCACATGAACCCCTGGCATGATTTTCCGGTTGGTGCTCATCCGCCGGAGGTGGTCACCGCTGTCATTGAGATTCCTCGCGGCAGCCGCAACAAGTATGAGCTCGACAAGGAGAGCGGTCAGTTTCGTCTCGACCGCGTTCTCTTCTCAGCCGTGCACTACCCGGGCGACTACGGGCTCATTCCGCGCACCCTGCACGAGGACCACGATCCACTCGACATCATTGTCAGCATCAACGAGCCGACCTTCACCGGCTGCCAGATTGACTGCCGCCCCTTGGGTGTCCTCAAGATGCTCGACCGCGGCGAGCCGGATGACAAGATCATCGCTGTTCCTGCGCACGATCCGTTTTACAACGACCATTTCGACATCGCCGACCTGTCTCAGCACTACCTGAAGGAAGTCGAGCATTTTTTTCACATCTACAAGGATCTCGAAGGCCGTCGCGTCGAAATTCTCGGATGGGAAAAGAGCGAAGTCGCAATCAAGGTAATCGAGGAGTCCATGATCAGGTACGAAGAGAAGTACCTGCGCATGGGACCGTGATGTTCTGATGGGCCCGGCCGGCTACTCGGGAACTCCTCTTCCTAAGAAACTCGGCATCAAGGAAGGTACGCGCCTCGCGCTACTGAATGCGCCGAACAACTTTGATGAGACGCTAGGAAATTTTCCGGCTAGCGTGAGCGTCATTCGAAGGGCCAGTGGCGAGTCGGACGTGATTGTTCTGTTCGAGACCAGGTTCTCCAAGTTCAAGGTCAGTTTCGGCAAGGCTGCGGAGTTGATGACGGAGTCTGGTGGGATGCTCTGGGTCGCTTGGCCCAAGCGGGCTTCGAAGGTGGAGACAGACCTCGATGAAAACCTGATTCGCGATTTCGGATTGGCGTTCGGGTTAGTCGATACGAAGGTCTGCGCGATCGATGAGACATGGAGCGGGCTGAGATTCTCGAGGCGACGCGCGAAATAGTTGTTTAGCAGGATCCGCGAACAGGCGTTCCAGCTAGCCCCCAGATCTGATTGGCCACGAAGTCACGAAGTCACGAAGGACGCCGACTGTTCATTCGATATCATGCGTTCATGCGACCTACGAGAAATGACTGGGTTGAGACGACGGCACGACGTTCCGTAGTTACCCCAATATTTGTTTCTGCATTGCAACTGGAATTTCCAATGCGGGCTGAATCTCTTCGTGTCCTTCGTGACTTCGTGGCCAACCGCCTTCATCTTTAGGTCGGATGCCCACAATCGGCCAGCAAGTCCAACTCGAAGTCTACGGCTCGGCTGCGGCCGGTAAGCGAATCGACCTCCCTTTCTCATTCGATGAATGGGAGGCACGTGCGCGGGAGGCCCTCCCCGAGGAGGCGTACTGGTACGTCGCTGGGGCGGCCGGGGGCGGAAACACGATGCGCGCCAATCGCGAAGCGTTCGATCGCGTTCGAATCAGGCAACGATCGCTCAACGATGTTTCCACGAGAGACATCTCGGTCGAGCTGTTCGGGAAGAAGATCGCCGCCCCTTTTCTGCTCGCGCCGATCGGGGTTCAGGGAATTCTTCACGCCGAGGGTGAGCGAGCGCCGGCACGAGCAGCGGCCGCGGCCGGAGTCCCAATCATACTCAGCAGCGTTTCGTCGGTGCCGATGGAGATCGTAGCAAAAGACATGGGTGACGCCACACGCTGGTTCCAGCTTTATCCATCGCCCAATCGCGAGCTGACGGCAAGCTTCGTTTCGCGCGCGGAAGCATCTGGATACTCGGCGATTGTCGTCACGGTGGACACGCCAGCGCTCGGATGGCGCGAACAGGATCTTCGGCTTGGATATCTGCCTTTCTTGAAAGCAGACGGCGTTGCCAACTATTTCACCGACCCCGTTTTCCAGTCACTATGCGCGAAGCCTCCGGCCGAGGATGCGGCGGCGGCGGTGCGGCTATTTCTTGGAGTGTTCACGCATCCCGCTTTCTGCTGGGACGATGTCGCGTGGCTCAAGTCGATTACGAAGCTGCCGATCCTCATCAAAGGCATTATTCATCCCGACGATGCGGCTATGGCCGTCGATCATGGCGTTGACGGAGTCGTCGTCTCAAATCATGGCGGACGACAGTGCGATGGAGCAATTGGATCGCTCGACGCATTGCCGGGCGTAGTGTCTGCGGTGAGTGATCGCGCGATCGTTCTGATCGACAGCGGCGTGCGACACGGCGCCGATGTGCTCAAGGCATTGGCACTTGGCGCGAAGGCAGTACTTCTAGGACGGCCCTACGCCTACGCGCTCGCGAGTCATGGCGAAGCCGGCGTCACCCATCTGATGAAGACTTTCATGGCCGACATCGATCTCCAGCTCGGACTTTCCGGCCAGAATTCGGCCGCCGCGCTCGATCGGTCGCTACTGGCTGACACCTGAAATTTTGTCGCGCGACTGAGGCAGGAGCGCGGCTTCAGGCATCCTCTCGCTCATCAGTTTTGTCGTAAAGCGCTGTCCTTCAGCGATTCGTTCGACCTCGATGCTGACGGCGTCCACTGATGCCTGAAGCCGTGCGATTGCATCGGTGTCGTATCTCGGTGCCTGCGACTGGTCCTGGACTTGAGCCTTCTGTCGCCAGGTCCATGTGTTGATGAACCTGAACGATCCGTAGAGAAAGGCGGCGCTGATTGAGATGGTGGAAATAATCGATACCGCCATCACCAGATCCGAATAGTCCGAAGGATTCATTCCGTTTTACCTGTGTTGAGGTGCAAGCCGTCCTTACGGAGACGGCTGGCTGGAAGATTCCGTCAGAAAGGCGGTATCATCAAGCCCACCTCATCCCCCTCATCTACCGAGATCTCTTCGGAGACGGGCGTCTTATTGCTTCCGATGGGGTCTGCGAGGAATCGAACTGTCATTGTGCCGCTCACGATTCCACGGGGAATTGTCAGGGCTGTCTTGGAGAGTCCGTTGGCGGTGCCAAGTCGAATGCGCTGGCCGCCGCGAAGGACGTAGATGTTCATGTCGAGCACAGCGCGATTGTCTACAACGACAGTCGTCAACTTCCCATTTTCAACTTGAGTCTGCTTTCCGAGTGATGCGCAGGCGGCGAAAAAAGCGCAAACCGCAGCGACGCCAAAAAGCTTCATCATCTTGTTCATTTGTGTCTCCTTTTCTTCACAATATTCATACACGCACCGCTAGTTACGTTCCAAACCGGTGCCTCTAGATTGAAAACACCGGAGTTGGTTGGCTCCCTCACTTCGAGGAGCACGCGTTGAAGGGCAAGCTTACCGTCCTCATGGTCACGGCGTTCGTGGACATGCTGGGCCTGATAATCATCTTCCCCTTGCTTCCGTTCTATGCCACTCGCCTTGGGGCGAGCGCCGCGACGGTCGGAGCTCTTGTAGCGGCGTTTTCAGTCGCACAGCTGATCAGCGCACCGGCCTGGGGATGGATGTCAGACAACCACGGCCGCCGGCCTGCCATTCTGACCGGCTTGCTGATCTCTGCGCTCGCTTACGTCATCTTCGCTTTCGCTGGCTCGCTCTGGCTGCTTTTCCTCTCGCGGATCATTCAGGGATTTGGCGGAGGAACCATCGGCGTCGTTCAGGCGTACGTCGCAGATATCACCGAGGGGAAAGACCGAGCAAAGTCGCTTGGCTGGGTTTCAGCCGTGACCAGCCTGGGCGCCGTGATCGGGCCGGCTATTGGATCGGTTCTTGTTCGCGCGGGTGGACACACGGCTCCGGGACTGGGCTCAGCTGCACTCTGCATTCTCGTTAGCGTCTTCGCATGGCGTTTCCTTCGGGAGTCGCGTCAGGCAACGGCAAGCTCCGAGCTAACACCGGTCGCAAAGCGAACCGGCTTTGCCGCGATTCGCGGTGTCCTTGCAACTCCGAATGCGCCCGCGTCGCGATTGATCTGGATTTATGCTGTCGCGATCGGCGCGTTTTACGGAACGACTCCGATGCTTCCGCTTATCCTCGCCGACCGCCTTGGAATCAACGAAACGAATGTGGGCTATTTCGTCATGTACCTGGGCGGAATCGGTGTGATCGTTCGCGCGGGCGTCCTTGGAAAAATGATTTTCTGGCTGGGAGAAGTGCGTCTCGCGCGGCTTGGGCTGTTGTTTCTGGCCGCGGGACTCGTCTCTGTAGCCCGAATCAACGACTACTCGACGATGCTGCTTGCGATGACGTTGATGCCCATTGGTACTGCGTTTGTCTTTCCATGTGTAACTGCCATGCTTTCGCGCGCGGTGCCGAATCGTGAGCGCGGTCTATACATGGGAGTGCAGCATACATTTGGAGGAGTTTCGCGCGTGGCGTTCCCGCTCATGGCCGGCTACGGAATGGACGTCCTTGGCAAAGGGATTCCGTTCATTATCGCCGGTGTGCTGACTCTGATGTGCCTCATTCTTACGACGGCGATGGAAGACTTCGCTCAGCCTCCCGTCGCCGCCTCGCCGACTGCTGCCGCTTAACGACTTCCGCGCGAAGATTTTGCACCCGTCGTTGCGGCCGGACGGAGCGTTCCGTGATCGGCTGGCTCGACATCGCGACGTAGAAAGAGGAAGTCGTACAGAAGGGACGCGACAACAGCTCCTGCAATCGGCGCGATCCAGTAGATGAGCTGAGCTTCGAAATTGGCACTCGCTACTGCTGGTCCGAACGATCTTGCCGGATTCATCGATGCGCCGGTGAGCGGACCGATAGCGAGAATGTCAGCAGTCACGACAAGACCGATTGCAAGACCTCCGATCTTCGGCGCCTTTGGATCGACAGCCGTTCCAAACACTACGAGCGCGAGAAAGAACGTAGCGATGAATTCGAGAACGAATCCCTGGCTGCCTGAAACCTGAAGCGCCAGTGATTGGCCACCACCTCTCGTTGCTTCGAAAAGCGTGAACGGGAAGGTGAACTTGAGCGCGTACGCAGCCACGATCGCCCCGATGAGCTGGCCGAGTATGTAGACGCCGGCCATTGGCACTTCGATTCGGCGGGTGGCGAGAAATCCAAGCGTGATAGCGGGATTGAAGTGGCCGGAAATCCGCATCATCGCGCTGACCATCACGGCGAGAATGAGACCGTGCGCCAGCGCGATTTCGAGCAGACCGGCAGCACTCGCCGTGTCCTTTGCGATCATGATGGCCGCGCCGCCCACGAATACGAGCGCGAACGTCCCGATAAACTCGGCGACGAAATGACGCCAGGAATCACGCATGGAGATGCTCCGTTGTTGATGTGAGGGCCGCGCTGCCCTCACCGCGTCAACTCACGCGACGAAGCACCAGCGCGGCATTTATGCCGCCAAATCCGAACGAGTTCGTGAGAATGTGTTCCACTCGCTGCTCACGTCCCGTTCCGGGCAGAAAGTTAAGGTCGCAGGCGTCATCGGCAACGGCGAGGTTCACCGTGGGCGGGAGCCATTCACGCGAAATCGCGAGTGCGGAGATGGCTGTTTCGATTGCCCCCGACGCGCCCAGCGCATGTCCGTAGTAGCCCTTTGTGCCGCTGATCGGCATCGAATAGGCGCGCTCGCCAAAGACATCCTTCAGCGCTTTGGTCTCGGTTGGATCGTTGAGAGGCGTCGAGCTTCCGTGGGCGTTGATGTAGTCGATCTCGCCCGGAGTGACGTTGGCGTCTTTCATCGCAAGGCGCATCGAGCGGGCTGCCTGCGATCCATCGGGACGCGGAGCGGTCATGTGGTACGCGTCGTTGGTGAAGCCGAAGCCGGCGATCTCTGCATAGATCTTGGCGCCGCGAGCTACAGCGCGGTCATACTCCTCGAGAACGAGAACTGCGGCACCTTCTCCCATCACAAAGCCGTCACGGTCCTTGTCGAACGGGCGCGAAGCGCTACCAGGATCGTCGTTTCGCGTTGACATCGCGCGGATAATCGAGAACGCTCCAAAACAAAGCGGGGCTAACGGCGCCTCAGCTCCTCCGCTGACCATCACGTCGGCGTAACCATCCCGAATCAGCCGAAATGCTTCGCCGATCGCGATCGTTCCCGATGCGCAGCTCATCGCGTTCGTCGAATTCGGACCGGACACGCCGAGCTCGATCGCGATGTTGCAGCTGGAGGCGCCGCCAAATACGCAGAGGGCCAGCATTGGATCAACGGCCCTGACGCCCTCCGTCAGGAACGCGTGGAGCTGTGCTTCGGCGAATTCGAGTCCACCTAACGCACTGCCCATCGTTGAACCGATCTGCTCGCGATCTTCCGTCGCGAGGTCGATTCCCGAATCTTCGATCGCCATGTGCGCAGAAGCGACGGAAAAATGCCCGTAACGGTCGAGGCGTTTCGCCTTTTTACGCTCGAGAAAGTCATTGGCGTCGAAGTCGTTGACCTCGGCTGCATTGTGACTCTTGAACATGGACGGATCGAAGCGCGTGATAGCGCTTACAGCGGACTTCTCCTTCCGCAGTCCGTCCCAAAGTCCTTCGACCTTCGATCCGATCGGCGTCACAGCGCCGATACCTGTTATGACAACTCTTCTCTTCGACAATTACTTACTTCTCCTGAGTCACGCTTCTGAGTTGGCGCTGGTGCGCCTGATCGCTTCGCGTTCGGCAACTGCTGCAAGTCCGGCGAGCGTTCGGGATGCGATACCATGAACAAAAACGGGGCCGATGACGAAATTGGCCGCTGGAATCCCTATGAATGGTAAGGGAAGCCCGTCCCAGACGTGAACGATTTTCACATGGGTGCCGCCGGGAACGGACTGAAAAGACCATTCAACATCCATTCCCTTCGTTATACCCCCGATGTGGCGAAATCGGATTGCTGGAGCGCCCTCATCTACGGACATTTCGGACAGCCACCAAGTCGGCCAACCGACCGGACCAAAGGGTCTGTCCGCCGACATCTCGACAATACCTCCGCCGTCCGACGCGCGTTCGCGGAACCGAACGAATCGATAGTGAGGAAGATGATCGGGCCATTCCTCGACCTTTCGCGCGATGTCGAAGATGATTCTCCATGGGGCCGCGACGATTTGCTCGTCGACGACTTCCATCGGACGGCCGAGCGGCATCGGGCCCAGCTCGTAGGGTTCACGGATTGACGATGTCATCTGACGGGTGTCCAGCTTGCAGTGAGACGAAAACCGAT
>JBDUEH010000050.1:0-9675 GCA_040002555.1 Gemmatimonadales bacterium
TCTTCGGATTCACGCAAGCCGCGCAGACTCCGGCGCCACCACCACGATATCCGATCTCTTCCTGCGTCGTTGCGACCGCAACGACATGTGCTTTTCCAGGATTTTCGGCGTAGCGCTTGAGTGCCTCGAGAACGACGAACGCGCCAATTCTGTCATCGATCGACCGGGATACGATTCTGCCGTTCGGAAAATCCATCGTCCGCGAGTCGATCACGCCCGGATCGCCCACTGATAAATGCTCTTCTGCTTCGGCCTTTGCCTTCGCGCCGATATCCACCCACAGGTCCGTCAGCTTCGACGCCTTGTCGCGGTCCTCGGTCTTCATCAAATGAATGGGCTTCTTTCCCACAACGCCGAAAACATCACCATTTCGGCCGATGAACCTCAGTCTCTGCGCAACGAGCACCTGAGGGTCCCAGCCACCGATTGGCGCGATATACACGTACCCTTCGTCATCGATATAGGTGACGATTACGCCGATCTCATCAATGTGACCGGCGAGCATGACTGTCGGCGAGCCAGTCGGATTAACCTCGGCGATACTGTTGCCGGCGACGTCCGCCCGCACCGTGGCAAATTTCTCTGCCTCTGCTCGCCAGACCCTGGCGGGCGCTGATTCAAAACCGGACGGGCCGGGCGTATCGAGCAGCTTTTTCAGGAAGGCGATCGCGTTATCGCTTAGCATGGCTTTTGTAAGTGAAGTTGGCCGAATATAGCATCGCAATTTGCACTACTGTAACGTACCAACGTGAAATCAATCCTCATTGCAGCAACCGCGCTGGGCCTGGCGTCCAGTCTGCCTGCCCAGCAGCGCTCAATTCCAGTATCGAACATCCGTTACGATGTAACACTCGACTCGGTCGCTGCGACTATGCGGACGATCAATGTCGCGATGTCATTTTCAACGAGCTCGGCCGGGACGATCCTGCTGTCTCTGCCATCATGGACGCCCGGCGCCTATGAAATAAGTAACTACGCCCGGTTCATCAGCGACTTCGGCGTGGCAAGCGGAACTGACTCGCTCGAGTGGGACAAGGCCGATCCGGACACCTGGCGCATCGTATCGAAGCACGCCGGGAATGTCACCGTCCATTTCGACTACAAAGCCGACTCACTCGACAATGCTATGTCGTGGACGAAAGGCGACTTCGGGTTCTTCAATGGGACGAATCTCTTTCTCTACCCGGAAGACCAGGGCACCGATTTCTCTGCAACGGTCGAGGTTCACACTGAGCTTTCGTGGCAGATCGCGACCGGAATGTCGCGGACATCGGCGAACACCTTCGCTGCATCGAACTATCACGACCTCGTAGACGCTCCATTCTTTGTGGGGAGATTTGACCTAGACAGCACTTCCGTGATGGGAAAGACCGTGCGTTTCGTCACCTATCCGGCCGGCAGCGTAACTATCGCTGCGAAGGCAACAGTCTTCCAACAGCTTCAAAAAATCATTCCGCAGCAGTCCGCGATTTTCGGCGAGATACCGTGGAAGGATTACACGCTCCTTCAAGTGGCGGACGAGGGCTTCGGACTTGGGTCAGCGGCTGGTCTCGAGCATTCGAATTCCCATTTCGACATTATCTCTCCGGCAGTGCTTGGAAATCCAATTCTCGCATCGCTGTATGCTCACGAGATTTTTCATTCGTGGAACGTGAAGCGGCTCAGGCCAGCCGAGATGGTGCCGTACAAATACGACCGTGAGCAGCCGACGACGCTTCTGTGGATCAGCGAAGGCATCACGGACTACTACGCCGATCTCACCGAAGTCCGCGGCAAGGTCATCACTCTCAGGGGTTTCTACGCGACGACCACCGGCAAGATCGACAACATTGCCGATGCGGTTCCAACGGCTCTCGAGGACGCTTCGCTGTCAGCGTGGATCAGTCCGGTTGATGGGACGAAAGACCTGTACTACGACAAGGGTTCGGTTGCCGGAATGCTGCTCGACATTCTCATCCGCGACGCAAGTGACAACCGGAAGTCGCTCGATACCGTGATGCGAGACCTGTACGAAACGACCTACAAGAAAGGGCAGGGATTCGCGAACGCCGAGTGGTGGGCGGCAGTATCGCGGGCGGCCGGAGGGAAATCGTTTGCCGATTTCGAGAAGCGATACATCGATGGCCGAGAGTCATTTCCATATGATAGCGTGCTTCCTCTCGCCGGAATTCGTCTGCTCGTCGAGCGAACAGTAACGCCATCTCTAGGCGTATCGGTTTCGGGTGATGAAGAGGGTCTTCGAGTGATGCAGGTGGTTGTTGCAGGTCCCGGCGCGGTGGCTGGCGTGCAGCTAGGCGACTATCTGCTTACCGTTGGCGGACTGGACGCGGCTGACCCCACGTTTTCACAGAAGTTCAACCAGAAATTCGGGTCGATGGCACCTGGGGGAACGATCCCGATTGAAATCAGGCGGGGCACTCAGCGACTGACGCTGAATGCCCCGGTGAGGTTCAACACAACTGAAGGGCGGCGTCTCATCGAAGTGACGAACGCGACGCCGAAAGCACTCAGGGTACGTGACGGCCTGTTGAACGGTACGCTTCAACAGTAGCCGCATCGCGCGGCGACGGACCTGTCCACTTCTCCTTCATCATCGCTTCGACATCTGCAATTTCGCGCGGTGCGCGTGAAATCCACTCGATTCCGGTTGGCGTGACGATATAGTCGTCTTCGATTCTCACGCCGATATTCGCGTATTTCTGAACGGCGGGACGAATCTTCGCGATCATTGCTGTGTTCTTCGGCGTGTTGGGAAGAATCTCCAACAAGTTTGACCGAACATAGATGCCTGGCTCGATTGTAAAAGCGCTTCCGGGAACGAGGGTTCCGCTCGAGCTCGATGCGCCAGGATCATGCACGTCGATCCCGATGCCGTGTCCGAGGCTGTGCATGTAGTACAGCGATCGTTGTGAGCATTGGCGTCCGGATGCGTCGCAGTCGTACGTGGCACCAATACTTTCAATCAGCCCGAGCTGAGACAGCGAACGATCCAGTGATGCATTAGCAGAGTCGGACATCGCGCGACCCGGTCCGTTGACGACTCCTGCTTTTTCTCCAGCCGCCTGCGCGGCACGAACAGCCGAGTAGATGTCGCGCTGAATCGGGGAGAACGTTCCACTCGCGGGGACGGTTCGCGTAACGTCGGCAGCGTAGCCACGGAAAGACGCGCCGATGTCCATCACGATCATGTCGTTCTTTTCGATGTACCGATCGTCAGCGCTGTAGTGGAGCGTTGTTGAGTTCGGTCCTGAACCAACGATTGTCGAGAACGATGGGCGATCCGCACCATTGCGGCGAAAGTTGTACTCGATGACGGCCTGAACCTCGAACTCGTTCATTCCCGGCTCGATGAGTCTCATCGCGTCTTTCTGCGAGCCGACTGTGATGTTCACCGCACGTCGAATGAAATCGAGCTCCCCAGCCGTTTTCACCCGACGGAGTTGGCCAACTGCGCCGTTGGCTGACTTCGCCGTTGTTCCAGAGTGTCGCTTGAGAACTGCGGCAATGGCCTGATCGTCCGGACTCATCACCTCATCGTTCGGGGTATAGCTCCCGACAACCTGGAGTTGCGCGGACGGATCGGCCGAGATCAGTGAGTCGAGTGTCGTGCCCAGCGATGCGGCAGCACGGCCATCGAGACCGAGCGCCGACTTCACGTTTGGGACACCAAGCCGATGACCGGTCCAGACTTCTCGAGAAGGATCGCTTGGCTGGACGAAGAGCATTGGCGTTCCGACAATCGCGCCGTTCTTCACGACCATGACGAGCGAAGCAACGGGCTCGAGAAATCCCGTGAGGTAGATGAACGGCGAGTTCTGGTTGAAGGCGATAAAGTCCTGTTCGGGCTCGGGGGAGCCGAGTGCGACGACGATTCCATCCTTGATGGAGGCAGCGAGGGCGATGCGTCTCGCTCCGTACTCGGAGTCGGGGATCTGAGCCGTGAGACCCGCCGATGATGCGACAAGCATCGACAGAGAAGCAACAGTATTTCGAATATTTCGATTCATGCGTTGGAAACCCGTTGGTGGTTTTTGGCAGTCAGCAGTCGGCGGTCAGCTACGGTCTCAAAACTGCTTTTGCGATCGTCTGAAGTTGCATGTTCGACGTTCCTTCGTAAATCGCTCCGATTTTGGCGTCGCGATAGAACTTCTCAACCGGATAGTCCTTCGTGTAACCGTACCCGCCGAACAACTCGACGCAGACCGACGTCACGCGCTCGCACACCTGGGATGCGAAGAGCTTTGCCATCGCGCCCTCGCGGGCGATGTCACGTCCGGCATCCTTCAAACGTGATGCGTTGTACACCATCAATCGTGCTGCCTCCAGATCCGTCGCGGCCTGCGCGACCTGGAACTGGATACCCTGAAATGCAGAGAGTGCTTTTCCGAACTGCTTTCTCTCATTCAAGTAGTTGATCGCGGCGGTCAACGCACCCTGGGCGACACCGATCATCTGTGCGCCGATTCCGATGCGCCCTTCGTTCAACGTCTCGATCGCGATCTTGTATCCCTGGCCCACGGGGCCAAGGACGTTTTCTTCGGGCACTTCGCAGTTGTCCAGGAGGAGCTCAACCGTGCTCGATGCGCGGATGCCGAGCTTGTCTTCCTTCTTGCCGACGCTGAAGCCGGGGAAGTCACGCTCAACGATGAACGCGGTGATGCCCTTGTAGCCGGCTGATGGATTTGCATTCGCAAAGACGATGTAGATGCCGGCTTCGTAGCCGTTGGTGATCCACAACTTCTGTCCGTTGAGTAGCCATTTGTCGCCCTTCTTCTCGGCCTTACAGGCGAGTCCGAACGCGTCGGACCCTGAACCGGATTCGGACAGCGCGTATGCTCCGACGGTGTCCGACGTCAATCGGGTGAGATACTTCGCTTTCTGAGCATCCGATCCGTAACGGTTGATCGGATAGTTCACGAGCGTATTCTGTACGTCGCACAAAATCGCGGCCGACGCGTCGATCTTGCTGATTTCCTCGACAGCGAGCGTCACCATGAACAACGATCCACCTGCTCCGCCGTATTCTTCCGGCACCTCGATTCCCATCAGCCCAAGCTCGAAGTATTTCGGAATCAGATCAGGATCGATGCGGGCGGCCTTTTCCATCTCCATCACGCGTGGACGGACTTCCTCTTCCGCGAATCCTCTGACAGCATCGCGAAACATCTCCTCTTCTTCGGAGAGCATGGTTAGCGGAGGGCGCGTGTCTGTTTCGGTAGTCATCTAAATTCGATTAGGGGTGACTTTGCCCTGCAGGCGGCGCCGCAAAGCTGCTCGCTGCAATCAGGGTCCCAACATCGATTTGCGATTTCGTCATCGAATGAGGAGTCCACTTCAAGTCCAGCACGATCGAGAATTATCTCGCCAAGTTTTTCGTGGACACCAAACGCCGGAGTCACTGAGAAAGTCACGCCCGGAAACGACAGAGCGGCCTCGGCCACCATTCGTGGTATGTCCGATGTCGAGTGGCGGCCCGGCGAGAGCATATACGGGAATACGATCACTTCAGTGGCTCCTGCTTCGACGCAACTTATGAAGCCGGCCTCGATTGAAGGTTCGGCAAGCTCCATGTGAGCCAGACGAACAATCAAATCGCTCCCTGCCATGGCTTTAACCAGATTCGCCATGCAGGTGAGCATGTCGTTCGCCTCCCGCTTTCGGGACCCGTGATCGACGAGAAGAATTGCTTTCATCCTCTCAAGATGAATGCCTGCGAACTCAGATGAAAGTCCGCGCGGCCCCAGCCTCCGCCCGACGGATGCCGGGCCTTTACGCGACCGTGGTCATTTCGGTGCAGAACCGTCACCAAAGCGGAGCCCGGTTACGAAATCCTCCGGCTAGTTTCGCCTCTGTCAATCGAAGTGCAACCCGCGTCAGCCCCGAACTTCCACAAGGCGTTTCATCGGGCTGCACGTGCCGTTTAGTCGAAACAACGACCAGACACAGCAGAGCGCGGCGCTGTAAACGAGCCAATGTTCCGGAGCAACCTATCTCAACAGGCTGCTGACTCTGGAATCGTACTGGCGGCTGCTCCTCAACTCGATTCCGTCGAGCAGGCGGACAACGTGCCCGTCGCCATCGTGTGACCTGATCGACTCGATTCTGTTGATGGCAACGATTGCAGAACGATGAATTCGCATGAACTGGCGCTGGTCGAGCTCGCCCTCCACTTGCTTCATCGTACCTCTATAGAAGTGGACCTTCGAACCCGCGTGCAGGCGAAGATAATTGTCCGCCGCGTCGATCCAATCCACATCGTCCACCGACACGAACTGATGCAGGTCGCCTCGTTTCACTACAAAACGGCGCCTCGCCCCTCGCGATCTCTCCGCTGCCGCGGCTGCTGCGACGAGTGAGATCCAGTCTGCCATCGACGGCGTTCGGAGCCGTTCTTTCGCTCGGTTGACTGCCGCATCGAATCGCTGGCGTGTCACCGGTTTGTGCAGGTAGTCGATAGCGCCCACCTCGAATGCCTGAACTGCGTAGTGCTCGAACGCCGTCACAAACACTACCGCCGGCGCGCTCTTCAAATCCAGCTCGGAGATCACACCGAAGCCGTCGAGCTCCGGCATCTCCACGTCAATAAATACCAGATCGGGCTCGAGGGTGGAGATTTTATCCAGCGCTTCGAGACCGTTGCGCGCCTCACCAACGAGCTCGAGGCCCTCGGTTTCGCTCACGAGCGTACGGACCCGCTCACGCGTAAGCGGCTCATCATCAACGACGAGCGTTCGAATTGCGGTCACGATTGCACCGAAGCTGAGAACGCTTTGAATGGAGTGACGATTGTGGCGATCGTTCCGCCTTTTTCGCCCAAACGCAGATTGAGATCTGCGTCTGAGCCGAAGCACACACGCAAACGCTCGCGTGTGTTGCCCAATCCAACTCCTTCGCCTGGAGCTGCCGTCAGGCCGACGCCATCGTCCTCGACTTCCAGCATCAACCGATTGCCGGAGCGATTCGCGCGAACCGTGATCGTTCCGCCCGTCGCCTTCCCGCCAATGCCGTGGCCGATCGCATTTTCCACAAGCGGCTGAAGAACGAATAACGGGACCGCAGCACCCAAAACATCGGGGTGTGCGTCGATCGTAAACGCGAGGCGATCCGCAAAGCGGAGGTGTGCTATCTCGAGGTACGTCCGTGTGTACTTCATTTCATCAGAAAGACGGACCAAAGCCGAGTCGCGATGACGAAGCAAGTCCCGAAGAAGATCGCTCAATTTGCTGAGCATCTCGTCGGCGGAATCGGGATCACGGTGAATGAGAGTAGAGATTCCCTGAAGCGTATTGAAGAGAAAGTGCGGCTGAAGTTGTCCCGTCAACGCGACCAGACGCTGTTCCGCGATCTCCGCGCGGAGGCGCTCGCGCTCGACCCGTGATTGAACTGCGCGTCGTCGACCCTCTATTGCAGCAACGATCGCGATGAGCGCAGTCCAGGGAAGGACTGCTTTCCGAATACCATCAGACAGGAACGCATTGAACGGTGGTCGGTAAATCGCCGGATAGGTCAGCAGATAGTCAGCGAGGGTCGTCATCGCCACGCCAACAATCAGCACTACGACTGCAATTCCAACGCTCCGGCCGATTCCGTGTTTCTCGCTTTCGACGTGTCGCGCGCCCCACAAAACCAGCGGAAAGCCCACCACGACTGCATACCATACCACGGACCCGACGCCAAGCATGTATAGAAGAATCGGAAGACTTTGGGGAGGGCCGGGAACTCGCGGGAATACCGGGCCAATCCCCTTCGGCATACGCGGCGCCTCAGCGTAAAAGCCGAGTGCAAGGGCGGCAATGACGATCGCGCCCCATGAGATGATCGGAAGCCCGTTTCGCGGAATCCCGTCCTGCTGCGTTTGTGTCACCGGCCAATGGTGATTGTGCGGGACACTACGTGCAACCCTGATCCGCGAAGCCTGTCCCTCAAATCCGTGCGGTCGTCCCTTGTGAGATGTTCGAGACCCGCCCTGCCTCCATACTCGTCTCGTCGGGATGCGCTCAGCCGCATCGCATTGTGCAATTCAACGCGAAAGGGAGCCTGTGGATGATGCGCTTTCGGATGATGATTCCTGGCGGCATAGTAGCACTCTGCGGTTGTAGTGGGACAGCGAGAACGCAGGCACCGGTTGCCGGGCCGCTGGTTGCCGACACAACGGAACAAATCCCGGGAGCGATCGGGACCGGCGGATCGGCATACAAGTTCGCATCCAGGTCTATCGGTGAAACGCGAAGCGTCCTCATCGGCCTGCCGAAATCGTACGCGGTGTCAACGCGGTTGTATCCGGTGATCATCGTTCTGGATGGAGAAGCGAATTTTCGTCCGGCGATGACAGTCGTGGGCGAACTCTCATCGCTTGGTCACGTTCCGGAATCGATCGTCATAGGAATTCCAAACACGAACAGGCTGCGCGATCTCACACCTCCGGGAATTTCTGTGAGTGGCAGCAGCAAGAGTGAAGGCGGTGATCGCTTTCTCGATTTTGTCGAGAAGGAGTTGATGCCCGCGCTTAAGACTCAGTTTCGCGCGAACGGAATGGTTGTGCTCGTTGGACATTCGTCGGGCGGACTGATCGTTACATACGCCGCGGCGACTCGGCCAGCATTTCGCTTGATTCTCTCGCTCGATTCTCCCACCCATCTCGATGACAGCTGGATAGTCAAAAAAATGGTAGAGGCTACGAAGAATCAGTCTCTCTCCCGCCTTCGGTATGTGTCACTCGAGTCGCGCTTCGGATACAACGATTCATCGTGGGCGCGCGTCAAGAACGCAGCGCCACCTACATGGATTCTCGAACGCGAAAAGCTTGACAACGAGACTCACGTGTCGCTGCCTTTTTTCGGGATGTATGTCGGGTTGCGCGACATGTTCGCGGACTACGCGACCAACCGCGCGCCGCAGAGTCCGACATCGAGCACTCTCGCCTATTATCACGACCTCGAGAAGTTGTACGGTGGCCCGCTCATTCCTCCGGCTGGGCTGTTGCGCCAGGTGATAGAGGATTTCGAGATGGAGGGTCAGTCAAGGAGAGCACACGAAGGGTGGCATTTGCTCGTGGATAGCTACGGAATGCCGAAAGATTCTGCGGATTGGCAGCAGCGACTGGCGAAACTGGAGAAGATGCCGCCGTTAACCGAGACAGTTGAAAGCATTCTGGCAACGCCGCGTGCGACAGCGGTCGCCGCAAAGGATTTTCTCGGCGAGTGGCGGGGTCAGCAGTGGATCAATGAGGAGGACAAGAACGACGTCGTCCTGAGACTGCGTGATTCCGCAGGCGTGGTCGTTGGAGAAATGACGAATTTGCCTGAGCCCGGTGAAATGCCGCCGATGAGAATCCAGTATCTGAAGGTCGTTGGTGGCGGTGTCGAGTGGGGCTACATGAACGGTATGCGTCCACGTGGAATGCTCATCTACAAGGCGGCGCTGAAAAACGGCATCATGACCGGGGCAATGGATTTCGGCGGGATTCGGTTTGTGCCGCCGGCGGGGATGCCCGGTCCGCCCACCGTTCGCTTTGAGCTTCGAAAAGTGAAATAGAGGCGGGTACCGCAGTTCGAGGCGGGCAAAACGGCTACCGGTAAGATCGAGCACAGCAGGTGTAGGACGGCAAACGGGGCGACGTTACGTATTACCACTGTGTTGCCCGCCCTTACCGGTAGCCGTTGTGCCCGCCTATCA
>JBDUEH010000051.1:0-9669 GCA_040002555.1 Gemmatimonadales bacterium
AGACGAAAAGGTGCGAACGTCGTACTGACAGAGAGAAACAACAGGGTACTTCGCAACGATCAGCTCGGAGTAAGCTGATTCGAAATCGGCGAGTGCGTCGGGAGACATTCTGGAGGCGATACCTGCCATATCTCCGACCACTCGCAAAGAGCGAACTCCCGATGTGAGTGCGCGATCGAACTCATCATGAAAGTACGCTAGCTGCGCGTCCGGACTCTTTGCATAGTTAGCGACGGTGAGTCGACCGGCGTCGATGTCGGACTTGAGGGATGGCCTCTCCTCCTGAAGGTTCTTCAGCAGTGCGCTGCGAACGCCAGGTTTCGTCACGAGAAAGGACTTGCTGCCTGCACGCAGACCGCCTGAGAGAAACGCCACTGTAAGCTGGACTCTCGCGCGGTCACTTCCATAGATGCCGCATACATGAGTGCCGTGCGCGGTGTCAACGCCGCCTACCACGGCATGCCCACGCAGGGAGGCCATGGATGTTTCCGTTGCGGCCGTGTGAATCCCGGGCTGTTGCTCCATGAAGTCGAGCAGCGCCCCGCGGCGGAATCGTCGTTCGCGGCGCAGTCCCACCCTCAGGCATGGCAGGTTTCCGGAGTTGGTCCAGCGTCTGAGGGAGGTCTCGCTGACCTGTAGAAACTGAGCGGCCTGACTGATGTCCAGCAATTCGTCAGAGTCTGTCATTGGGACACTAGGGGTTTATCCCGATAGAGGGGAGGCCCTCGATTCGGGTAGTCTAACTAGTGGCGATACTGATGACGATCAAAGGATAGCAAAGCTGATGATCGTCTAGACATGGCCACTCAAGTATTACCCCAATATCGGATCTTTCCCGAAATCCTGCAACGACAGAATAGTCTGGTGCAAACCCCATGACAGCAAGCGTTCAATTGGCCAAAAAAACATGTATCCGGGTCTTGTTCCTTCAGGATCGGGACGGAGTCGCAACCTTGCCGGAACTCGCCGGAGAGGATCTCACCGTCATTCAGGAACAGGCTGACTCGGCTGATGCCTTTGCCGCGACCCTCCTGCGCCTCGATCCCAACGTGATCGTCGCTCCTGCGACGAGCGAAGCATCTGCGCTGGAAACGCTCCGTATCTCACAGGAGCTTTGCCCCGCCGCCCCCGTAATTCTCGTCGTGGACTCGATCGACGAGTCAGCCGCCGTTGCCGCCGTCCGTGCGGGTGCGGAGGGTCTGGTGCTCCAGAGCAACATGCATCGCCTTCGGAACTTGATCGAGCGAGCGCTTGAAGTGAGGAAGCCTCTCACGACGCTGTCACGCCGTCAGATCGAAGTGCTCCGGCTTGTCGCTAGCGGCAACACGACACGCGTTATCGCAGAGACTCTAGGACTGAGCGTCAAAACAATCGAATCGCATCGCACGGCCCTGATGAAGCGACTTGGCGTACATGACGTCACTGCGCTCGTTCGATTCGCCGTGCGCGTCGGTTTTGCGCCCGCGTACGAGGCGTAGACCGACGATTTAGATCCGGCGGCTGTCGTAGGCCCAATGCAACAGGGCCTGCCTCTGTCGCCGGCGACAATCCATATCGAGCGGATCGCAGCCTTGTATCACTTGAGCGACGTGGCGGGTCATCTGACGCCAGCGACTGATCTGGCGGGAATCGTCTTCACTTCGTCGGCCTGAGTAGTAGCGGCAATACCATTGGAACCATCCGCGTGGATCCTGCTTTCGGATCCACCCCTTTCGCCGCCATTCCTTGAGCGGCTGTGACGCGTCGACGTTGAAATAGTTGAGCGATGGGTCGCGGTGTCCGGGTGATAATTTCGCCGACCGAAACCAGCTCACCGGAAATTCAGCAGCGCAGTCCGTCATGTAGCGTCCGCCGAACACGCCCAGTGCGAGCAGCTCGCGTGGCGATAGCTCGGGCTCGAAGCCTTCGTCGAAGTTGCGGCCGACAGGCTCAATTCGGTCGTACGCGTAGCCCTTCTGCATCAGATCGTTGACGACTACGCGCACGTGTTTCACGAAATGATTACTTCGCGCTCATCCAGCCTAAGGTCTTGTCTATTGTCCCGACGGAAACCGAGTGATAGGTAGGACGCGCTCTTCTGTATATATCCATCGCCAGCTTTTTCCCCCAATCAGTCTTTGCGAGGTCCGCGTAGAGCGGAGCGACAAATTTTCTGCGTCCCTGGGATGTGAGGAAATGATCCAGGCCGACGAAGGCTGGAGTGTAGTGATTTCGAATCGCGACCTTGAGCCAGGCAAATTCGATTTCGCTGTTTGAGCTCGAAGAAAGCTTGAACGTTTTATCGAGTTCGGCGAGACGTAGTTCGGCAACAGTGTCCGGAAGCGCTCGGAGAAAATGCAGCCATTCGTGAGTTGACCACTTGGCGGCATGAATGCCCGTCGTCGCGCCGACTGCTTTCCAGGTTGCCACCTGGCTGTCTACTGCCGCGAAGGCGGCTGAGTGAACCTGGGCGATGTTTGCCGGAACGCCCGGCTCATAGACCCATTCCTGCACGTTGATCTTCTGCACTTCTTCCGGAGTGAGAAGCTTTTCCTCCATATACGCGACCATTCTGTCCGACGTCATCGGCTGGAACGCGAAGTGGTCGAAGTAGTCGCGAAGAAATTTGTCGAGACGCTCTCGTCCGACAACCGATTCTACCGTCGCGAGAAATGCCGAACCCTTCTCGTAAGCGATGTCGCCGGTTCCGAAGTCAGCATCTCTGCCGGCAAGATCCAGGTGAAGGCGGGTGTCAGGTGAAGTCGGGCCACCTGCGTCGGCAACTGCTTTCGCAAGACTTTCCCTTCCCAGAACCCGAAGCATGTCCGCGTAATCCTTCCCGCGAACTTCTTCCATGATTCGCCGCTCGATGTAATCGGTGAACCCTTCGTTCAGCCAGAAGTCGTTCCAGTTTGCGTTGGTGACGAGATTCCCCGACCACGAGTGTGCGAGCTCGTGCGCAACGAGACTCACGAGCGACCGATCGCCGGCAAGGACAGTTGGAGTTGCAAACGTGAGAGTTGGATTCTCCATTCCTCCGTACGGAAAAGAAGGAGGCAGCACGAGAATGTCATAGCGTCCCCATCGGTACGGTCCGTACAGCTTCGATGCGGCAGCGATCATCTGGTCAACTTCCTTGAATTCACTCGCTGCTTTGTCTACAACGGCCGGCTCAGCGTAGATGCCGGTGATGGTGCCGATCGGCCTGAACGCGATGTCACCGACCGCGAGCGCGATGAGGTACGGAGCAACGGGCTTATCCATCTTGAAGCGATAGAGCCCGAGTCCGTTCGCGTCCTTCTCGCCATCAGTGCCGACGTGAGCCGCGCTCATTACCGCGCGCATTCCAGCGGGTACGTGGATCGTTGCGTCCCACGTCTGCCTGATTCCCGGACCATCCTGCGTCGGTACCCAGCTTCTGGTTAGAATCGATTCGCCCTGTGTGAAAAGGAACGGGAGCTTCTTTCCGGAGGTCTGCGCGGGATCGAGCCACTGAACGGCCGCCGCCTGAGGTGAGGTCTCGTAGTCGATAACGATTATGTCGCCGGTTTTCGGAAGTGCGATCGTAAGCGGCGCCCCGAGTGAGGTCTTCGTTTCTCCTATGTTGAAGGCAAGAGCATTTCCAGACACGCCTTTCACGGACTTGATCGTCAGGTCGCGTGTATCGAGAACTATGCTGTCCGCGCTCCCCGTTTTCACGAATGCCAGCCGCGCGGTGCCGCTGAGCTTTTTCGTCGCGAAGTCAGGCGTGAGATCGAGTGACACGTTTGCTACTCGCGCTTGTTCCGGATACGCGTAAGAGCTCATGTCTCGCGGGAAGACAGTAGAGTCTGCGCCTGACACTGCAACCTTTTGGTCGGGCGCAGCGTCGCACGCGGCAAGTGAAAATGCCGTCAGGACAGCGCCCGCGATTCGATATGACGAGGATTTCATGATTTCGGTTTGCCTGATTTTGAGGTTGCTGGGTACTTGTCGAGCAAGCGCCGGACCGTGTTGATGTTTCTGAACGTCACCTTCCTGCCCATGGCCTTCTCGAGCGCCTTGCTGTTCACCTTGGAATCGCTGAACCGCGTTTGGGCCACCCAGTAGACTTGCTTGCCCTCCGCACAAATGTCGTCGAGGTCGGTGGAGAACGCAGCAATCGTTCTTTGGTCCGACTTGTCGAACCCACCGCCGGCGAAGCCCACGTGATACGAGAGCGCGCTTCCAAGCCTGGCGTCCGACACAGGCCGGAACGCGTCGACGGATACAAGCTCCTCGCGTGTTCTCACGAAAGCATCCGCGTCGTAACCCAATGCGTCTTTCAATTTCTTCGAAATCATGCGTTCGGCCGAAGCCGAATTGCGGTGGGCCGAGCTGAAGATGACGTTTCCGCTGGCGATGAACGTCTCGACATCGGAGAAACCCATCGATTCAAAAAGCTTCTTGAGTTGCTGCATTGTTACGGTGTGTCCTCCGACGTTGATAGCCCGGAGGAAGCAGAAGTAGCGCTTCACACTACCATCGCGACCGCGAAGCCGTCGTAACCCTTCGTACCGACGGTCTGCATCACGGTTCCTTCCAGGCGCGGATCGCGCCCGATCATCTCTACGACTTTTCTCGATGCGACTATGGCTTCGTCGTTGCTGCTAGCGTCGGCCAGTCCACCTCCCCGCACGACATTGTCCACGATGATGACACTACCCTTACGCGAGAGCTTGATGGCCCACTCGAGATAACTGGGATTGTTGACTTTGTCGGCGTCGATGAAGCAGAGGTCGAAGGGTCCTTCGTTTTGCGACGCGATAATGGGAAGCGAATCGAGCGCTGCACCGATGCGGACATCAACGATAGCCGATAGTCCTGCCCTCTCGATGTTCGACTTCGCCACGGCGGCGTGTGAGGGATCGAATTCCAGCGAGATCAGGCGTCCGTCTGCGGGAAGCGCTCTCGCAAGCCAGATCGTGCTGTAGCCGCCGAGCGTTCCGATCTCGAGAATCCGACGGGCACCCGCGAGACGTGCGAGCATCTGAAGCAGCTTGCCCTGACTAGCTGTGATGTCGATCGCTGGAAGTCCGCCCGAAGCGTTCGCGACTATGGATGCGTCGAGCGCGGCGTCGTTGAGTGCTAGCTGGCCGTCGATGTAGTTGTCTACGGCGCTCCAGAGTTCCTGTGTCATTGGCAGCAATGTGACGATAAAACAGTCGAGTGGGACCTTGCCAGTGGTTTAGCGTTCATGTTATAGCCGGCTGAGATGGGTATTTCACAACCTGCTTTCGCGCGGCGGCGGACGGTTTTCGCGGGCGTCGCTTTGCCGAGATCGACTTGATGATCATGCGGGATTTCTGAGTGTCCGGAATCTTCACGGTGGATTGGTCAACTGCCTGTTTCATCAATGCTTTCACGCCGGGATGATCGAGAATATCAGCGCTCGAAAGGCGGATGTGGCGCACGACATTGCCGGCACCTTGCAGCAACTTGTCCTTGTCGACCAGGGCCGCGCCCGTGAGGAAACAAATGCTCACGTATCTTGGGAAAATCACTATTGAGAACAGGGCATCTGATGCCCGCTCGTTTGGTCCGTATCCAACGACGAGAGAGTTGTAGTTATCGTATACGAGCTCGAGAAAACTCGGCAGGCGTTTTTTCATTTTCGAGACACACTTGGTCGTAAAGTCCTGAATCGGAGCATCGAACTCCGCGAGGGATTTCTTGAACTGCTGCTCGGGCGTCAGTGTTTTCTGCGGCATGTGACCCTCACTTGGGTGAGCTCACGGAAGGTACTCGACAGCACGGCGGCTCCGACGAATCTGTTCGAGTTGGTCCTGCGTCTTGCACGGCGTGACTGCGGCACTACAAGGTTTTGGTGCGACCAGAGAGTCGTCAACAGTCGACACGCTTCCAAAGTACGCGTCAGCTGTTTCGCTTGAAACACTCGACAGCTCTTTCGTGTTTCCCTGGTGTGGAACGAGACTTGAACGTACCAGGGTTTCGTCCCCTCTGCGTCTTTTGATCAACTTTTCTCGAGTAGAGCCGATACTCCGCGGATTTGAGTTTGCGAGTCACGTGCGCCTCCCTTTGTGCGTCGAGCGATCAAACCACGCGTCGCAAGAATTTCGCCTGCAACTAAGGTCCAGTGAGTAAGGCTACCGAGCTCTTTCGGGCCGATACCGTGTTCGCTGCTCCCGGAGAAATGGCCGCCCTGTGCCGCGGATTTCCCTGGGAATCAACGACCCTGGGTCCGGTAGATCAGTGGCCGCAGAGCTTGTGTACCATCGTGAACACGATGCTGAATTCCAGGCACCCGATGGTCCTCTTCTGGGGGCCGGAGCTGATCCAGTTCTATAACGACTCATTTCGCCCGAGTTTCGCCGAGGGGCCTCGGCATCCTGCTGCACTTGGAGCAAAGGGCAAGGAATTCTGGACTGACGTCTGGGACGTAATTGGCCCCCAGATAGACGGCGTGATGAATCACGGGGAAGCAACGTGGCACGAGGATCAGTTTCTCCCAATCCTCCGAAACGGTCGGATGGAAGACGTATACTGGACCTACAGTTATAGTCCCGTTCGCGACGACGACGGTAGAATCAATGCGACGCTCGTGGTTTGCCAGGAAACAACCGCGAGTGTTCAGGCCCGCAACGACATTGAACGAGCGCGCGACTCGGCCGCCAGACTTCAGACACTTACGGCACTTCTCGCTGGGGCAACTACAGTCGAGGAAGTCGCTTCGCTAGTGACGGCCGAGGGAATGGAGGCGAGCGGCGCCCGCACCGGAGCGATTCTCTTCAGGGCGCCCGACAATCCGGACGAATTGGTAACTCTGCGGAGCAAGGGACTTCCGTCGCACATCAGCGATCAGTACAAGCGCTTTCCCGTGATGTCGGTCACACCGGGCGCGACTGTGGTAAGGACCGGCGTGCCGATGTTCGTGGAGAGACGGGACGACCTGTACAGTGAATTCCCGGCGGTCGTTCATGTCTGGGAGGCGGTCGGATCACAGGCGGCAGCGATTGTTCCGCTCGTAATCGCCGGTGACACACACGGGGCCATTTCGTTCACCTACGATGCGCCGAGAACTTTTGCTCCTGAAGATCGAAGTTTTTTCCTCGCGCTTGGCAATCAGTGCGCGCTAGCGCTCGAACGGGCCCGGCTCTTCGACGCTGAGAGTGAAGCGCGCTCGCAGGCACAGGCAGCGAGTCGCGGAAAATCGGAGTTTCTGGCAATCATGAGTCACGAGCTCAGGACTCCTCTCAATGCGATCGGCGGATACGCGGAGCTTCTCGAGATCGGTGTGCACGGCCCCGTCACGCCTGAGCAGAGAAAAGCGCTCGAGCGAATTCAGATGAGCCAGCGGCATCTGCTCGGTCTCATCAATGCGGTTTTGAATTACACACGGGTCGAAGGTGGAAACGTCTCGTATGCTTACGAAGCTGTTCCAGTTGCGGAAACCCTGGCCTCGTGCGAGGCGTTGACGATGCCACAGATGCGCGCGAAAGGATTAACGCTCTCAGTCGAGCGATGCGACCCGACACTGACTGTGCTTGCCGACCGGGAGAAGCTTCAACAGATCATCCTGAATCTGATGACCAATTCGATGAAGTTTACCGACACTGGCGGAACGGTTTGGCTCAGTTGTGAACAATCGGCTAGCGAGATTCGGATCAAAGTGAAAGACAGCGGCCGCGGAATCGCACCCGAGCAGCTGGAGAGAATTTTCGAGCCCTTCATTCAGGTCGATGCCGGGCTGACCCGAACGCAGGAAGGCGTCGGGCTCGGACTCGCGATCAGTCGCGACCTCGCCCGCGGGATGCGCGGTGATCTGAACGTCGACAGCAGAATTGACGAAGGCAGCACGTTCACTCTTACCATGCCGCTGACGCAGCCGGCGAAAAACTAGGCTACGGCGCTGCTCCGCGGAATTGAAAGCTCCCAACCCGTATCGAATCGCATCTCGGCCCGATCGCCTGCCGAGAGTGACACTTTCTCTACCCTCGATCCGATGAGCGCGCAAAGAGCGTCGCGTGCTCCCGGCTCCGGATAGCGAAAACGCTTCGAGCCGGCGGTCACGAGCGGGCTGCCCGAGACTTCCACGATGATTCCGCCGAAATCGATTTCTACGGTGAGGGAACGAAATCGAACGGACGCGAGTCGTCTTCCCGTCAGGTCGGGGAACGGTGCGGGCATTGATATGAGGCGCAGGCGTGGCCTCCCGGAATCTGCAGCGACGGGAGTTGGGACTAATTCGAGTTCGCCAGGGGGTTTGGACGGTGCGTTGAGACTTCGCGCGTTTTCCAACGCCGCCTTCTTCTTTGCTCGCGTTCTCCGCCGGAATCGGTGTAACTGCTCCCAGGACACTCCGATTACGAATCCGACTCCAAGCCCCGCGATCCCGGCGAAAATCCCTGCGGCGGTTACGATCCCGAAGAAATACCAGAGTCCCCGCGCAAAATTCCCCTCGTCAAGTTGCGAAGCAAGAAGCTCCCAGGCGAATGGAGCAGACCCGAGGAACCCCAGCAGAAACCCGCAGTAGGCTGCGAGGTCCTTGATGGCCGTTCGTCGAAGGTAGTAGTACTCGGATTGCATGAGTGGCACTCAGGTGTCTGATGCAAACTGCGCTTTACCGCCGAGCTTAGCAAACATCGCCGCGATCTTGTTTCGTCGCGCTTCGCTCGCGCATTATTGCACCTTCTCTTCACGACAAGAGTCAGGTACCAATGCGATCGACCCTAAATCGCCGTGAGTTTTTGCTGCGCGCCGGCGGAGTTGGTTCGGCGATGGCAGTCGCTGGTCCATCAGTGTTCGAGTTCCTGCGGGCGGGTACGCCCGAATCCTACGCACGGTCATTGCTGGCGGCCGGAGTTGACGCACCCTCCGACGACTTCTCGAGATTCTATTCGGGACTGAGATGGCGAATGCTCGGCCCATTTCGTGGCGGGCGAGTTGCGGCTGCGACCGGCGTTGTCGGGAGACCGGCAGAATTCTATTTCGGGTCAGTCAATGGTGGCGTCTGGAAATCGATCGACGCTGGCCGAGTGTGGCTGCCTGTCTTCGATTCGCAGTCGGTTGCATCGATCGGAGCAATTTCTGTAGCGACATCGGCGCCTGACACCATCTATGTCGGTAGTGGAGAGTCCACGCTGCGTGATTCCGTCGGTTTCGGTAACGGCATGTACAAGTCAGTGGACGCGGGCAGGACGTGGGCGCACATCGGCCTCGACGACACACAGCACATCGGCAAGATCGCGATTGACCCGCACAATCCCGACGTCGTCTTCGTCGCCGCGATCGGTCACCTGTACGCAGCGAACTTCGAGCGTGGAGTCTTTCGCACGACGGACGGCGGAAAGAGCTGGACTAAGGTTCTATACAAGAATGAGAACGTCGGCGCGGTCGAGGTAGTGATCGATCCAACAGACTCACGAATCGTTTTCGCCGGACTATGGAATACTCGTCGCCCACCGTGGTTTACATACGCTCCAACGAATGGTCCGGGCGGTGGGATTTACAAGTCAATCGACGGCGGTACGACCTGGACCCAGTTGACGAATGGACTGCCGAAGGAGGGAATCGGGAGAACTGGCGTCGCACTGTCGGCGGCGAATCCGAAGAGAGTGTATGCGGTCGTCGATTGTTTGATTCCCGAAGCTCCACCGACTGTCGAGCCGCCGCAAGGTACGCCGGTTCCAACACCGGCAGGTGGTGTTCGTA
>JBDUEH010000052.1:0-9647 GCA_040002555.1 Gemmatimonadales bacterium
GACGCGAAATCGCGCGGCTTCATCAAGAGCTCAAGGCGACGATGATCTACGTCACACACGATCAGGTCGAAGCAATGACGCTCGGCGACCGCATCGTGGTGATGAATAAGGGGCACGTTCAGCAGATCGACACTCCTATGGCACTCTACGATCATCCTGCAAACCGATTCGTCGCTGGATTCATTGGAAGCCCGGCGATGAACTTCATCAGCGGAACGATTTCAACTCAGGAGCCGCTCGAGTTCGTAGCAGGCGAAGGCGCATTCAAGATGACCATCCCGCCGAGTCTTGCGGCGAGGGTGCAGGAGATCAAGGGAAAGCCGGTGATTCTTGGAATCCGCCCGGAAGATGTTTCGGTAGCGCTGTCGTCAGGACCGGCCCTCTTTGCAGGCGAATCGACGATTGTCGATCCACCGGTTCTTGCTCCCGCCCGACTCGACATCGTCGAGGCATTGGGAAATGAAGTGTTCGTCTATGCGACTGTCGGGCCGAACACGATTACTGCGCGCGTGTCACCTCAACCGCTGCCAGCCCCAGGTGAACCGGTGACGTTGGCGTTCGATCTTGCGAAGGCGCATTTCTTTGATGAACAAACCGGCGACCGCGTTGGGAGGGGCTGACTCTTCAGCGTTGCAGTGATGCGCAAGACGTAGCCTCACCATTTTTTGCTTGACCGCTCTTCTTTTCAGGCTTATTGAGTGTGCACCAGGAGCTATCTCACACCTGAATAATGGAGAAGACAATGGGCGCACAACGCTTGTACTCCGTGGTCACGATTGGGATTCTGATGACCATGGCGGGCACGTCGGCCGCCCAGACGACGATGTCGTCTGGCACAAGGATCATGATAGGGCCGTTTGTCGGCGTGAACTACAGTACGCTCAGCGGATCCGATGTGATGGACGCCAAGTACCGTACCGGTTTCGCGGGTGGAGGACAACTTCAGGCAGATTTTCCCGGCGGCCTTTTCTTTCGCACGGCGATACTCTATTCGCAGCGCGGCGCTGAGGCGACGGTAGACGTAACCAAGGTGACGCTGAAAGAGAGCTACGTCGAAGTCCCGTTGTTGCTCGGATACTCGTTTGCGATGGAAGGGTCATCGACCAAACCGTTCATCATGGCCGGCGGGCAAGTCGGCGCCAAGGTTTCATGTGACATAAGCGGAACAGTATCGGGAACGGCGCTCAATTTCAAATGCGACGATTCTGCTGTCGACATCCAGGCAAAAACCATCGACTACGGCGCGGTCGGCGGCGCCGGTGTGATGTTTTCTGCTGCCGGCGGTACGATGTCGATCGACGCGCGTTACTACTTTGGCCTGGCTGACGTAACAGAAACGAGCAATGCAAAACATCGCGGGTTTACGGCTGGCATTGCCTATATGATCCCGATCGGACACTGAACTACGAATTGCGGATTCTGCGGACTCAAGACTAACTACAATCGATGATCGGCGACTAACTGCGGACTGAGAATCTCGCGGTCCGAGGACAGACGCACGGCGAGACGGAAGTGGATCTATTGCACGCGCGAATCGGCGGATGCCGCAACGGTTCGCATGCATTCTACGTTCCGCGCATGGCACACACACTTCGAGTACGACTCGAAGACTCGCATGACCCACTGCATCGCATGCGAGTCCACAACCTGCCGAAGCGCTCATGCCAGATGCATTTGAAGATGCAAAAAAGCTCACGGCCGATCCTGTGACGTCCAAAATCGCACCTCAGCTCTATGCTGCCGTGTGCGGAATAGAGGCAAACATTGGCGAGGCCTACTCTCGGACCTCGGGGAAAGATCGCGCACTGACATTTGAATACGCACTGGGAGAAGTGCGAGAGAGCATGAGCTGGTACAATGGCGGGCGACCAGTTCTTGGCGATGAGATAACGAACGATCGCCTGACGCGGCTCGAAGAAATGCGGAGAATCCTTCTGGCGATCATCCGGCGGGAGCGCCGGACAAGCTGTCTGAATCGACGGGCCTCTCACGCGCGGAGATCCTTCGACAGGGGCTCCGCCGGTTCGCTATGCAGCGGGTCGGAAACGATGGCCCAATGGAAACCCTCATGCGTAGCCTGAGAGAACAGCCATTCGCCTCGGGGATAGCGACGGGCCACGACGATGAACTCGCTCGCGCCTACGCCGATGAGCACCACAAGTGACGTCGACCGTCTTCGTCGATACGTCGGGATGGCTCGCGGCTATCAACACACGCGACAGCCAACACTATAGAGTAGTAGAGACTTACAATGACCTGGTCGCCAAACGAACGACGTTTGTGACCAGCAATCTCGTTGTCGCCGAAATGCACATTCTCATCGTAAGAGAACGCGGCGCCACCCCGGGATGCGCACTCCTCGACGCCATCTATACAGATCCGCTATATCGCATAATTGCCGTTGACCGAGACCTCGAATCAGAATCAACAGACCGATGGCTGCGGCGATTCTCAGATCAATGATTCAGTCTCACCGATGCAGTGAGCTTCGAAATCATGCGCCGCGACAGGATTGGACCCGCACTTGCGCTCGACAAGCACTTTGAGGCTGCAGGGTATCGGCTCATGCCCCAACCAGCTCGACCCGCGAAAGGACGATCGCAAAAATGATCTGAACGACTCAGTCCTGTCTCCGCAGTCAGTCGCCGATCATCGATGGCAGTTAGTCCTGAGGCCTCAGCGTCCGCTATTCTCGATCAACCTGGATCTCCCGACCCGACCCGCAATCCTCGATCAACGTGACCTGCTGACCTCCCGCAATCGCCCTGAGAGTGTGATTTTCCGAATCCTGCTACGTCCCCGGAACCAGCGAATACCGTGACCGCTACACAAACGGACCAAGCCACAAAACTCGACCCAGCGGAGTTGGAGGTTTCCAGGATCCGCGCCCTGCGAGGCCCGAACTATTGGCGCCTCGCGCCGGTCATCGCCTGCGACGTGCGACTGGGCTCCCTCGAAAAGGTGACATCGGCGGAAATACCCGGCCTCGTTCAGCGACTAATTGAGGCGATCCCGAGTCTGCACCTGCACAAGTGCACCCGTGGACACGCTGGAGGATTCGTCGAGCGCCTGACGGAAGGCACTCACATCCCGCACATCCTCGAACACCTCGCACTTGAGCTCCAATCGTTGATCGGCAATGAAGTCGCATTCGGCCGAGTGGTTCCGTCGGGAGACGAAGGCGTGTGGTGGTGCATCATCGAGTATCAGGAGGAACAGGTTGGTCTGAGGGCGATGAAGGACGCAGTCCGCATCATTAAATCCTGCATCGCAAATGAAGACTTCGACATCGGCGAGATCGTCGATGACCTTCTGTCATTATTCGAATCTTCGCGGCTCGGTCCATCAACCGGCGCCATTGTCGAGGAAGCTCGGCGACGTGGAATTCCTGTTCGGCGGCTCAATAACTATTCGCTCGTTCAGCTCGGCTTAGGCCGTAATCTCCACCGCATCCAGGCGACGCTCACTGACAAGACGAGCGCAATAGGCGTCGAGATCGCGCAGGACAAGGACGACACGAAGCGAGTCCTCGAGAACATCGGACTCCCTGTTCCAAAAGGAGATGTAGCCCGAACTATTGAGGGCGCGCTCGAAATCGCAGACGACATCGGATATCCCGTTATCCTCAAGCCCATCGCTGCCAATCACGGCCGGGGAATCTCCGGACGAATCGGTGATGCCAACCAACTCCGCGCGGCATGGGAGTACTCGTCTTCATACGGTAGTCGCATCGTCGTAGAGCAATTCGCCGAGGGTCACGACCATCGCGTTCTCGTCGTCAACGGAAAAGTTGTCGCAGCGGCCGAGCGCGTTCCGGCTCACGTGGTCGGCGACGGAGAGAAGAGTGTCAGGCAGCTCATCGAGATAGGGAACAGAGACACGCGGCGTGGCGTCGGACACACGAAGAGTCTCACACGTCTGCCGATGGACAAGGGCACTGAAGACCATCTCGCTATCACCAGCCGAACGCTCGACACTATTCCTGCTGAGGGCGAGTTTGTCGGTCTTCGCCCGACAGCAAATCTTTCGACTGGTGGCACGTCGATCGATCGCACAGACGAGATGCATCCCGACAACATCACTGCGTGCGAAATGGCAGCGGGCGTTATCGGCCTCGATATCGCCGGCATAGATGTCTTGACGCCCGACATCTCGATTCCGTTCCGCGAAAACAAAAGTGTGATCATCGAAGTGAACGCTGGCCCTGGCATCCGCATGCATACGCATCCGGCCGAGGGCCAGCCGCGAAACGTGGGTGCGCCGATAGTCGACATGCTGTATCCACCCGGATCGGAATCAACGATTCCTGTGATTGCCGTGACGGGCACCAACGGAAAGACAACGACGACGCGTCTCATCGCGCATCTCTTTCGCGTGAGCGAAAACGTCGTCGGATTCACAACTACCGACGGCACGTACCTCGGCAACCGCATGGTAATTGAAGGCGACATGACGGGGCCATTCTCCGCGAACATCATCCTTTCCAATCCAACGGTCGATATCGCAGTACTCGAAACGGCCCGCGGTGGAATCCTGCGAGCTGGGCTTGGATTTGACGAAGCTGATGTCGGAGTCGTTCTCAACGTGACCGCCGACCATCTCGGCCTTCGGGGAATCAACACGGTTGAGCAGCTCGCCGACGTAAAGAGCGTCATCGCCGCCGTGGTGAAACGGGAAGGCCATGCGATTCTCAATGCTGACGATCCTCTCGTCTACGCAATGCGGGACAAGACGCCGGGTGACGTCGTTCTCTTTTCTACCAAGCCCGAAGGTGAGAGCGCAGAATTCGAGCAGCATCTTTCACGCAACGGAATCGGCGCGCGAATCGAAAGGGACACGTTCGTCATTCGCCGAGGCAAGCTCAGGATTCCAATTGCAACGGTTCATGATGTTCCGTTGATGATGGGCGGAGCCGCCCGGTTCCAGCGAGAGAACATCCTCGCCGCGATTCTCGCCGCGTACGTGCAGGGAATGCGGTACGACGACATCCGCGCGGGATTGCTTTCATTCTTCCCGTCGCCGTCTCTGACGCCGGGACGTCTCAATCTTCTCCGCTTCGGCAAGGGTCGCGTTCTCGTTGACTATGCGCACAACGCGGCCGCGATTGCTGGCTTGATGGAGTTCGTCCACGGACTCGACGCAAACCGGCGCATCGGAATTCTCACGGCTCCGGGGGACCGACGCGACGAGGACCTTCGGGCTGCGGGTCGTCTCGCTGCATCACTGGACCACGTGATCGTCCGTGAGGACAAGTATCGTCGCGGCCGCGCAGTTGGTGATACTGCGCGGCTTATCGTCGAAGGCCTGCACGAAGCCGGGATGACCGACGACCGTATCGAGATCGTCTTCGACGAACATGAGGCGCTAGCGAAGGCACTGAATGGCATGCAGGACAACGATCTCGTGTTCGTGCTGGCCGACGACGTTCCGGCAGTCCTGGAACAGGTGCGCGAGATGTCAGCGCAGCAGTCGTACTAGTCGATGACCGCCGAGGGACGACCGGATCCATCGGTTGAGATTCGAATGACGACGCTTCATGCGACGCGGGGTGCCAATTTCTGGTCCACTCGTCCAGTAATGCGGATGGATCTCGTCGTCGGCGCCTACGAGGATATTTCGTCGGCCGATGTGCCCGGGTTCACCGAAGCACTCGTTTCGGCCATGCCTGGACTCGAGGAGCATCGTTGCAGCATTGGCGAGCGTGGCGGCTTTATCATCCGTCTTCGCGACGGCACGTATGCTCCGCATATCGTCGAGCATATTGCACTCGAGCTTCAGACGATGGTCGGACACGACGTCGGCTACGGCCGCACTCGCGGTGGTGACAATGACGGCGAGTACACTCTCGTCTTCGAGCACCTCCACGAAGGTGTTGGACTGCGCGCCGCGGCTCTCGCCCTCGAGACCGTTCAGCAGGCGTTCGCGGGGACGCTCACCAGTGTGGGTCATGCCGTGGCGGAACTATCTGCGCTGGCATCTACTCCCGACGTTCCGAAGCTGAAACAGCACGTGCTATGCGGTATTACCGGAGGCTCGGATCGATCAGCGACGCGTGATGAGATTGTCCGTCGCGGTTTCGGCAGTCACGAGCTGATCGTCGATGTATCACCGGTGTTTCTGCTTCAGGCGGGGCTTCCCTACTCGAGGTCGGATATAGCGATCGTGATGGACACGACTCTTACTGACGTTCCCGAACGGTATCGCGAAGAGGAGCGTGCACAGCGGCTGATGGCTACTGTTGCGGACGCCGTCGCTCGCAATGGAATCGTGATCGTACCAGCGAAGGAATGGGAAGTTCAGGACAAAGTTCGCGAGTCGGGATGCCGGGTGGCGATCTTTGCTCCTGATTCCGACGTTACTCGCCGTGACAGAAAAGTCGCGCGGGCAGTGGCGATGGTAGGGGATGGTCGCATTGTGTTAGACACCCGCGGCAAGACCATCGACCTCGGCCCCGTTCGTGACGATGCTCCGGTCGCTGCGCAGGTAGCCGGCGCTCTCGCTGCGCACACACTCCACGAGCTTCAGCCGAACGTATCGGCTGACGCCCCAAGTCAGGCACAGGTTTCAAAATAAATCCCAAGACGCCCAGCGCCAATCCGATTCCGATTCGCGCTCCATTCGACTCCAGCGAAACCGAACTCATTCCGCCGACGATCCGGGCGGGCACACTTGTCCTCATCGGCGGCGCATGCACTGCGGCCGGTGACGCGCTCGGCGCATTCGTAAAACTTGCCGGCGCATCGAAGGGTGGTCCGATTGTCGGAATCACTTCTGCGTCTCAGGATCCCCGCGGCAGCGCGAAACACTGGGAGACGGATTTCGAAACGGCCAACGCGGGCGACGCAGTCTTTCCGATTATCGAGACTCGCGAAGACGCGTGCAACCGTGAGACTGCGAAGATGGTCGCGAAGGCACGTGGCGTTTTCCTTGGTGGGGGAAATCAGATCAAGTTGATAACGCTTCTGAGTGGAACACCTGTGGGTGACGCGATCTGGGACAACTATGTAAGCGGCGGTGTTGTATGCGGAACGAGTGCGGGAGCGGCGGCTCTGACTGAGTTGACGCTAGCCGGGAATGAAGTTGACGAAGATGGAAATCTCGTCGAGCAGTATATCGGGCCTGGCCTTGGGCTACTCGACTTCAAGACTCTCATTGATACGCATTTCTCGCAGCGCCGTCGGCTTTACCGGTTGTTCGTCGCAATTGCCGGTTATCCCGACATCATGGGACTCGGCATCGACGAGGACACGGCGATGGTGGTTCGTGGGGAAATTGGAAAAGTTGTCGGGAAGGGTGGAGTGACGTTCGTCGATGGAAGAACGGTATTGTTCGACAACGCCGAGGAAGTGACGAAGGGACGTCAGCTTACGTTGAGTGCGTTGAGAGTCGGTATGGTTGGAACGGGTTACACCTTCAACCTGAGATTGCGGGAGCTCGAAGCGGTTCTCGAAAAGAAGACGCTGCCTCAGCCACGGATGGCGACGGGCAGCTAGCTACTAGTAGAATTCGGCGAAGTCGTCCGACGCAGATTACCCGGCCGACTGCTTCAAGTCCTCAGCTCCGCTGCGGCCAATTTCCCGATAATCTGGATGAAGCCGCGAGTGAATCTGTCCCGACGCGAGATTCTCAAGAAAGTTGAGGAGCTCGGCCTTGTCTCCGTGAAACAGCTCTGGCTGTGTCGAAATGAAAGTTTCACGAACGAGCGTGGGGTTGAAATTCGCGGCTGCTAATTTCAGTTGCTCGGCGAGACTCCGTGGATCGTTCTCGTAGACCACAAAATTCGGCGTGCACTTCGGCTCCCTGTTTATGTAGAGATCCTTGCCAAGCCAGTGCGCGGTGTTCCAGTGAAGATCCGGAGTGAAGATGAGGGCACCGCATGCCTGAGCTTCGCAGATCGGAAGGCCGAATGATTCAGCGTGTGCCAGCATGAGAACAGCAGACCGGCGGAAAACGGCGAGCATCTCCTCTCGCGTGTAGCTGCCCTCCAGTATCTGGTATTTCAGTCCGGAGATTTTCAGTGCTTCGAGTTGAATCCGTCGGTACTCGGGAAGATTTCCCCGCGTCTGCTCGAAGTCGACGAGCACCTGAAACTCGCCGTTCTGTTCCGGAAACAGCTGCCCGTCGTCAATGTTGAGCCCGATCAATGAATAAGGATGCGGGCCGGGCGGGAGTGGCACGTACGTTCCGGCGGAGGCGAGGAGGTACCAGTCGTATCTCTCCATCCCGAACTTGCCGCCACGCAGGATACTGACGGCTTCGGGAGTGAGCTTGGTCTGTTCTTCCTTGAGGATCACTCGTGACCAGCTGTCGAGCGTCGGGAGGTAATGCAGATCGTAGTTGACGATCGGAATATCGGGCAGGCGACGGCGAAGCTCTTCGACGTTCGGGAGCATTCTGCGGGAAAAACTTAACGGAACATTTGCGACAACGACGATCGCATCTGCTCCCCGGAGCTTATCGATGAAATTCGCGAAGCTCTTCCGGTTTGAAGAGAGTCGGGAGACTGAGCCGACAAACGAACGAGGCGATGAGTAGCTGATGGATTGAAGGCGCATGAGTTGCGCGATTCCATCGTAATGAACTCTAGGCTGAGCGCCGCAGTCCTTCAACATGCGCGCGAGGCCCTCAGCCATTGGCTTGACGAAACTTGCCCTGTCGTTTGCCAGAATCTCTATTCGCAACTGAATTCCCGAGCAACGAGCCAACGCCAGCAAGCCCGGGCGAATCCCAATGCGCTTACAATCGGCGAAACGTTGCGACTGATGAAACTTAATCCCAGCGTCTCGGGGAGTCTTCTATTCGTACATCTTGTCGAGGTTGGCCGATGCAAGATCAATCAGGAACGACGCGATACTATCGGTAACCGCCTCGATGTGCTTCGCCCCGCTTTCGCGATTTGCCTCCGCCGGGTTTCCTGAGCCGGTATCGTCAGTCACCTGAGTCCAGGTTCGCGGCGCCCACGCCAGTCCATTGCGAAGTCCGGCAATCTTGAACTTTCGGGCGTGACCGTCCCCCGCATCAGAAAGCGGAAGTACGACGTCAGGAGCGATCCGCATCATGACGCTCGTCTCGAGCTCGCCAGCGTGATCTCCTGGTTCATGGTAGAACGACTTCACGTCGACGCAGCTCCACCAGTTGATCGACGCGATGAAGACTCCGCATGTCGCCTGAAGCTCGCGGATCATTTGACGGAAATCGTTTCCGCCATGGCTGTTGACTATCACAAGCCGGTCTATTCCCTGCTCTTCGAGCGATCGTGCCACGTCGCCGAGTACGAGTGCCTGTGTGCTCGGGTTCATGTTGATGCAGAGCTTGATGTCGAGCTGACCGGTGTTGACGCCGTAGGGAATTGTCGGGAGGACAACTGTTTTCGTCCCTTTCTCCCAGGCCTTCCGAGCCGACTCTTTCGCTACGAACGCCGACTCGTAATTGTCTGTTCCGTAAGGAAGGTGGTAGTTATGTGCTTCAGTCGCGCCCCAGGGGAGGATTGCGACTGAATAATCAGTGTCGCGGACAGTTTTCCAGGTCGTTTCTTCCAGGACGAATGGCTTGCCGGGCACGGGGTGATCTCCAGGTTTTGTAAGCAAACCGTGTGGCCGCGAAAGTGCATTGGAAACGCTCACCACTCTCGGCGCGTACGGATTTAC
>JBDUEH010000053.1:0-9549 GCA_040002555.1 Gemmatimonadales bacterium
GCGGCAGCGACTGTCCCGTGAGCACGAAGCCTCTCTTGTCGAGCTGCACACAGCCATCGAGCCACCGGGTATGCGGCGCAGCACCGATGAAAATGAAGAGCGCTGCTGCACTCACTTTCGTCGTTTGTGCCGAAGCGTTCGTGATCTCCACAGTCGTTAGCCGATCGTTGCCATCAATAGTGGTAACGTGTGAGTTGTAATGGACATCCACGTTGCTGCGCTGCTGGTCTATGCGCTCGACGAGATACCTCGACATGCTCTTGTTGAGATCGTCCCCGCGAATTACCAGATGCACTTTTCTCGCGAAGCGCGACAGGTACATCGTCGCCTGCCCGGCTGAGTTGCCGCCACCAACAACGACGACCTCTTCTCCGCCGCATAACCGCGCCTCCATCTCCGTCGCCGCGTAGTACACTCCGGATCCTTCAAAATCACCCAGCCGTTCAACATCTATGCGGCGATACTCCATTCCCGTCGCAACGAGAACGCACCGGCACCGAACGCTCGTTCCATCTTCGAATTCGACAACTCTGTCGCCGCCTTCAACGCGAAGCTTCGATACGTTGGCGGGAACGTTGATGCTTGCTCCGAACTTTTGCGCCTGAAGCAGCGCATTCATCGTCAGATCAGATCCCGAAATTCCAGTGGGGAAGCCGAGATAGTTCTCTATGCGCGAGCTGGTGCCGGCCTGACCGCCGGCCGACACGCAATCGAAAGTCTGGACGTTCAATCCTTCCGAGGCTGCGTAGACAGCCGCCGCGAGACCCGACGGCCCCGCTCCAACTATGACCAAGTCGTAGATCTCGGCCGGATCGAGATGCGCCTCGAGACCCAGCATGTGACCGATTTCCGCGTTCGACGGATTGGTCAGCAACTGCCCGTCTCTGCCGATCACGACAGGCGTTGCCGACGGCGGAACGCCGAATTGACACAGAATTGTTTCCGCCTGCGGATCGGACTCGAGGTCGATCCAGGTTGACGGAATTGCATTGCGATTCGTGAAGTCGCGAATACGATGCGTATCGGCGGAGAAGCGGGAGCCGATGATCTTGATTCCGCCGAAACCTGACTCGATCAGCAACGCGCGCCGAGACAGGAACGCCTTGAGAAGTCGCTCGCTCACTTCCGGCAGCTCGCTCACGACCCGCTTCAACGAAGCCGAGCTGAGAGCGACAACTCTTCCGGCACGGATGACCTTTGCGTTCACGAGCGCTGCGCGCCCGCTCAGCATGTCCACATCGCCCGTGAACTGACTCGGCCCATGTACCACGATCTGTCGTGGTTCCCCGTGAGACCTTTCGAAAATTTCCACTTCGCCGTCAAGAATCACGAAGAAACAGAAATCGCGGTCACCTTCCCGGAATAGCACTTCGCCTTCACTTACCGGCCTTTCGGTTCCGAACTTCTTCAGAGCCTTGATCTCTGATTCTGTCAGCCTGGGAAAGGCAATTTCGAAGTCGGTCGCCATTTGGGAAACGTAGTCGTTCCCCCGCCCTCTCTGTTACCGGGAGATGAGAAGCGAATCCTTCCTCGGGATGGTATCGCGGGGAGTTGGCGGAGGCAAAGAATCAACCGGCGGGCGCGGAGTTACGGGCTGAGGAGTTGGCTGTGATACTGGCGGGGGCTGGACACGCTGCCGGTCTTGCCGCTGCCGATCAATGATCGGCGGGCTGACTGGCGGTGGTGGCTGAAGCGACTGTTCGACTCTAACAGTGTCCGGCTCTTCTACCGTCACCTCAGCGTCTGACATTGCGCTATCAGCCGGATCCATCACCTGACTCCCGCGACTGCCCATCGCCATTTCGTCGGCCGACATGGCCATCGCCTGCTGCTCGCTGATCATCCCGGGCTCCGAGAAAACCATCATCTGGTCGCCCTGGAATCCGCCGCCACACATCTCACGCGGCTCCGTTCCGGATAGATAGGCTTCAGTCACCTCCGGTCCACATCCCTCCTGCCAGAGCAGGCCTGACACTGCATCTATCTGGGCAATAGACACACCCTGCGGAGCCGCGATCTCACCGGACGAATGCTTTGTGCTCGACATGTACGCCGCCCACATCGGTACAACCGCCTCACCCGAAGACATTCGCAACGGAGTTCCATCGTCGAATCCAACCCAGGCGGCTGTGAGCAGATCCGGCACATATCCGACGAACCATGCATCGCGATAGTTGCTCGTAGTCCCCGTCTTACCGGCGACATTGCCCAATCCAGCTTGATTCAGCGCCGCTGCAGTCCCGCGCATCACAACGCCGCGCATCAACGAATTCACGACATACGCGACAGCAGGATCCATCACTTCAGTTTTCTGAACCTCGTACGTGTAGACGTTCCCGCCACCCGACGTTTCAATCTTCTCAATGAGATGCGGCTCAACGCGCGATCCGAGGTTCGCGAAAGTCGAGTACGCTGACACGAGCTCCCGCATCGACACCTCATCTACACCGAGCGCGATCGCCGGAGTTTGGGAGAGGTCCCCGGTGAATCCGGCTCGCTGGAGCTCGTCCTGAACTGTGTTCACCCCAGCGAGCTGGGCAACACGAACCGCCGGAACGTTGAGCGATTTCTCGAACGCTTCCCGAACAGTGACCGGGCCGCGAAACTGGAGGTCGTAATCCTTCGGCGACCACGTCTTGTTGCTCGCGAGCTGAATGGTCACCGGCTCGTCTTGAATGATCGTCGATGGAGTGATTGTGCGTGAAGCGATTGCTGCGGCATAAGTGAACGGCTTGGCCGCCGATCCAGGCTGCCGTCGCATGAGACGCGTCCTGTCGAACTGCGATCGCGTGAAGTCGGAACCACCAACCAGCGCGCGAATCCCGCCAGACGATGGCTCGATACTCAGCATCGCGCCCTGAAGCGGCTTCTTTCTCCTCAACCATGGATGTGTTGCTCGAAGGCTTTGCGTTCCTGCGCGAACTGCCTTCTCCGCGGCAAGCTGCATCTCGCCATCGATTGCGGTGTAAATCCGCAGATTTCCATCAGACAACTTTCGCTCTCCAAGCTTGTCGATGAACTCCTGCCGCAACGCCGCCAGCAAATACGGATAGGGCCGCATCCTCGGCGGACCCGGATGAAACTCCGCATCGGTCGCAACGCCTGCATCCATCGCCGGCTTATCGATCCATTTCTTGGCGAGCATCACTCCAAGCACAGCGTCTCGACGATTTTTCGCGATGGTGGAACGTTCGTCGGGGTTGTCCCTGTTCGGCGCTCGAATCATTCCAGCAAGTAGTGCCGTCTCTGCCACTGAGAGTTTCGCCGGCGTCTTGTTGAAGTACACACGCGATGCCTCACCCAGCCCGCGAATCTCACGACCGTCGCGGTGGCCGAGGTAAACTTCGTTGAGATAGGCCTCGAGGATTTCGTCTTTCGAGAGTCGCGCTTCGATCATCAGTGCGATTCCGGCCTCCGCGAGTTTTCGCGTGAGGGTGCGTTTCTGTGAAAGAAAACGATTCTTCGCGAGCTGTTGCGTGATTGTGCTCCCGCCCTCGGCCACCCCTCCGGCTTTGGCGTTGGAGAGAATCGCGCGGCCAATTCCAACAGGATCGATTCCGATGTGGCTGCGAAAGCGTGCGTCTTCGGCAGCGAGGAACGCGTTCGGCACATAGGCCGGCAAGTCAGCCAGTATGACCGGTTCGGCGACTTTCCAGTCGCTACCGTAAAGCGCAACGAGAGTGCGACCGTTGCGGTCGATCACGGCCGTTGGGGTTCGCCAGGATCCGGGTCGGAGCTCGGAGTAAACCCGGAAGCCGTACCAGCTGAAGGCGCCTACCACCATTCCGATGAGGAGGAGCAGGGTGCCGAAGACTGCGAGAACGGCAGGGTTGCCGTTCCTGATTTCTGCCTTGATTACAGAGGGCCGAAGGTTCGCGAGCATGCCTTCAGGAAGGGCAAGAAAGACGCCTTAATCGGCTAGTGACTAAAGCCCAGCCCCATGCGATTGGCGATCGCGGAAAGTTGTTTGTCACGAGTCCAGAGCGAGGTCTCGGTGGCGAGAGCGGACGACGCAAGCAGATGGACATCGATGAGGCCGAGGCCTTGTCCCATCAGCCGATTTCGTTGAATCAGCGCGAGGACTTCTTCATCGGCGGCGCGTGGCGCGGCTGGTAGCCGTTCAAGAAGACCTAGCACTTCTGTTCGATTACCAATGTTCCCACACGCCAGTTCACCGATGACGAATGGATGAACGAGCACACTCTGCTGTTCCAGCAGTTCGACGAGGACCGGGTCGACCTTCCGAAGATGATCGACCCAGACCGACGTATCGACAAGAATCAAGGCCCGACTGGTTTTCGGCGGGGAATCGCCGAGAGGTCCGGCTCGCTGCCTCCGAGTCGAGCGAGGCGTCGGGCGCTTTCTCTGGATATGAGTGCGCGGAGGCCCTCGTGGATGAGTTCCGTTCTCTCGGTGATGTGAGTCAATTTCTTCGCCTCCTCGACGAGCGTTTCGTCGATGTTGAGAGTGGTCCGCATTGCGAGCCTCAGTGATGGTCTGCATCTAATATGCATCATTTGATGCCCCATTTGAAGCCTCGCCCCAGTTTAGTGCTGAATCAGCTCGGGTCTGTCAGCCAGTTCTCGAGTTCCGCTCCGGTCGTCAGAATCGTCTCCCGCGCCTTGATCTCCGGGTGGACCTGTTCGGGGGGATATTGCGAAGGCATCCCGTCTTTACGGCTCACGACCCACGAATCGCGCGGACTCCGCGTCCGCTTGTCCATCAGGTTTCGGGGCGATCGATTCACGATTGCCGCAATGGCTCCGTAAGTCGCGCGCTGCCGAAAGCGGTCGAGCTGATCGACAATGCTGTCAATTGTGTGTGTAGCGGTGGTTTGTTCACTCATCCTTGATCTCCAGTTCAGGGTCGTTGCGCTAACGACCCAAATCTCAGTGCTTCGCCCGCCCGGAACGAAATCCGAACGCGACAACACACAGCAGAAATACGCATCTATCTGGCATTGGACTGTAAAGCGGGCGACGCCCGATACGCCCGGTCAGGGCCCCATGTCGAGATCGACGAACGAAACATCGTGCGTCTCACTGATTTCGCAGCGATAGGCCGAAACCTCGGCCGTCGCCGCCCATTCGTGCCGGATCTTCAGGAGTTCGATGGCGTCGAGTCGTTGTCGCTCGGCTATCTCCATCGGGGTGGAGTGGGGAAGCTTTCTTCGGTAATCAGCGCAGCAGGCGTCGGCTGGCCCTTTGCTCGACGGTCCGTGAAACAGCAGAATCACGCGCTGCACTTCGTGGAGCTTTATCAGATACGCGCATTCGGTTCGCATTTGAATTGAGCGGAAGAAATCCGGTCCGCTTGCAGCCAATGCACCGCCACCGCCGGGAACGTAGAAGCGATCGAAACCGGCGAGGCCGAGTTGTCCGTGAAGAAACTCGTCGGTTTGGTCCTGAAGGCGGCCGTCCGAGCACGCGACAACGAGCGTGTGCGGACGGTCAACCACCCACTTTGAGCGCGATGCCATCTGGTTCAAAAGCCGAAAGAGTGCCGCGCGAGTGCTACTGAGTTCCTCCGGCGAGTCGCCTCACCAGTTTGTCGAGAAAGTCGAGACCGTCGTAAAAGGACGTTGTTCGCAGCTTTTCATCGCGCCCGTGCGCATTGGTTTCGCCGGGCAGCGAGAAAATTCCGCTGATTCCATACGTCGGTATTCCCACCGCACGGAGGTAGCGGCCATCCGTCGCTCCAGTAGACATCACCGGTACTACAGGAATGCTCCCCCACTTCGATTGCGTGAGGGCAGTCGCCTCCGTCAATAGCTCCGGCGCAATCGCCGATGTGGACGTTGGAAACTTTTCACGCTCGCGCGTCGTGAAGGTGATCTTCACCGACGTGTCGGCGAATACTTTCGCCAGAATCGTTTGCGTTTCGGCGATGCTCGATGTCGGAACGATGCGGCAGTTCACGTTCGCTGTCGCGGTCTGCGGCAGGGCATTGTTCGCGTGGCCACCGGCAAGCTTCGTCGCCACGCACGTCGTGCGCAACATTGATGCATAGCGTGGATCTTTGGACAACGTTGCGGCCGCGACTGCATTCGCTGGATTCGCGACGATGGCGCGCATCGCGGCGGCGTTCGCTGCAGTCTCGACCTTCGCGGTCTGCGTAAAGAACTGTCGCGATACAGGATTCAACGACACCGGAAACGTAAATCGCCCCAATCGCGCAAGTGCGTTGGCCAGCGAATAAATCGCATTGTCTGGGCGCGGGACGCTCGAATGCCCTCCGGTGTTCTTTACTGTCAGCGTGAAGTTCTCCGGAACCTTCTCGGCCGCCTGAATGGAGTTGAACATCGCGTGCACATCCATGCCCTTGCCGCTCAACGTTCCACCACCACCTTCATTAAGCGCGTAAGCGGCATCGATGAGATCCTTGTGCGACTGAGCGAGCCACTCTGCGCCATTGTTGTCGCCGCCCTCCTCCGCGGCCGTCAGCGCCAGAATCAGATCACGATCCGGCTTCCATCCATCGGCTTTGTACTGGAGGAGATTCGCAACGAAGATCGACGCCATCGCCTTGTCGTCGGATGCTCCCCTTCCATAGAAGAACCCGTTGTCCTCCTGAAGCTCGAATGGATCGCGCGACCAGTCCGACCGAAGCGCAGCGACGACATCGAGGTGAGCGAGAAGAAGCAGTGGCTTACGGGCTCCAGCTCCGTGATAGCGTACTACGAGATTTCCCTTCGTCGAATCGCCGGGCGGAATGAGAATCTTTACGTCTTCCGATGGAAAGCCGGCATCGAGAAAGCGCTTGGCCATCGCGCGGGCCGCGCGCGTCGTCGAGCCAACCGTATCCATCGTATTGGTGTTCACCAGCTCCTGATAGACCGATCTTGCGAGACGTTCGTGGTCAGTTGACGCGGAGCGAATGGACGGAGATTGGGCTCTTGCGAGTGGCACAGCTATGGCGACGGCGAATGCCATAGCCATAGTCGATATTACAGCGACGTGCCTGACGGTCTTTCGTGGGAACAACGGAATCTCCTGTAGGTTCGGCATGAGTGCACGTCATTGTGCCGATCATGATTGCGCATCGCTAGACCGGCCGCCTCGAGCTCGGATAGTTAACGATGTTCTCCCACTCGCTCGCATCCGAGCGCGCGACCACGGCAACGACCGGGTCCGTGTCGCTGAGATTGCAGACCTCATGTGGAATGCCTGGCTCGATAAAGATGAAGTCGCCCGCCTTGTTGTCCACCGACAAGGAGAGATCCGGCCCGTATTCGTGGCGAACTCTGCCCTCGAGGATGTAGAGCATTACTTCGAAGTCAACATGGATGTGCGCATAGGCGACCGCTCCAGGAGGAATCGTGGCGACGTTCATGGACAGTTTTTGCGCCCCGACGTTCTTGCCGGACAAGCCGGTTTTGTACCGGATGCCGTTCCAGCCGCGCGTTGTATCCGCCTTGCGAATTACGAGAATGCCCGCATCGCCTTCTACATTCGCCTTTAAGTCGATTTCGTTATCAGTCATTGGCAAGATTTTAGGTTGATGGTAAACCATCGATGGCCGCGTTACGTCTACGAACGCATGCGACCTCCTTACACTCTTCAGCTACTCGGTGCTGCAATTCTGCTCGCGGCGCCCGCGTTTGGTCAATCCGCCGACATTGCGCTGAAGGCAGACCAGTATCTCAGCGTACGCGCGGAGATGGGCAACTTCACCGGCGCAGTCCTGATCGCGAAGGGTGACCGGATTCTATTCCGAAAAGGATACGGATACGCGGACATTGAAAAAAGGATTCCATTCACTCCCGATACGCAGCATGAAGTTGCATCGGTCTCGAAGATGTTCACTGCGATAGCCGCGCTCAAGCTGAGAGATAAGGGAAAATTGAATCTGTCCGATTCAATCTGCCTGTATCTCGATGATTGTCCCGAGATATGGAAGCCCATCACAATCGATCAGCTCATCCATCACACGTCAGGAATTCCTGACTACGAAGACCCGCTCGAACTCGGCTCCGCGAAATACGACTCGTTCATGGTGAAGCCTGGCGCAATGGCGCAGATCGTCGCGGATGCGCGAAAAAAGCCCCTCGATTTTCCGCCGGGAACGAAATTCAGCTACTCGAACACGGCGTACAATCTTCTCAGCTACGTCGTTCAGAAAGCTGCGGGACGGCCGTTCGCGGAGTATGTGACCTCTACGCTGCTCAAACCGGCAGGGATGTCGCACTCGGGAGTGATCGGCGTCACCAAGCCCACTTCACTCGCCTCCGGGTACACGTGGGGCGACCTCGGCTGGGACAAGATCGTCGGCGGCGTGTCGCTTACTGACGGGCACATGCAGCGAGTTCCAGATCTTCCGCTGACCCAGCCGGACGGCGATGCGTGGCTCTTTACGACTTTGGACGATTTGTACAGGTGGAGCAGAATCATGGACGGAGGCGCGCTCGTTTCGCCTTCGGAGGTCGCCGAGGTGTTCAAGCCGGAGCTCGATGGTTATGGCGCGGGCTGGTTCACGGGCACGGCGTTCGAGCGTTTGCGTTACCGGCACACCGGAGGACTTCCTGGCCGACTCACCGATTTCGTCAAGTTTCCCGCCGACAGCGTCACGATCATCATCTTCATCAACGCCGATCGCGGTCGGGCTAGCAGCGTGACGCGAGACTTGTCGTCGATCGTGTTAGGACAGCCTTACGACATGCCTGTTCGCGGCACGGTCGTGAAACTAACGCCGGCTCAGACTTCCGTACTGCTCGGTGAATACAGGATGGCGGACGGAAAGCTGATGACGGTTTCAGATGATGGAACGATGATCGTCGCAAAACTGGAAGGGAGGTATACAGCGGGCCTCATCCCTCTCTCTCCAACCGAATTCTATATGCCACTTGGCGACGGCCGGGCAATCTTCACTCTGGATGGCAAAGGAAAAGCGAGCGCCTTGAACATGCGGTACAGCGGTCTGGACCATATCGCCACGCGGTAGCGAGATGATGGATGTGCGCCGGGCTGGGGAAAGCGCGTTAGTTTTTCCCAGCCTTTCGTGACTTTGCGCACGCGAGGCCAGGGCGCCGATCACATTGACAATAAACGTCAGCCAATGAACAAAATTGTAATGACAGGATCGAGGATTGGCATAGTACTCCTTTTCGCCATCTCCGCATGCACGTCTGCGCCTGCAACCGCACCAGTTCCCGCGAGGCCGACGCAATTCGGTCAAGTCATTCCACTTCCGGTGTCGATGCAGCTCGACACATCGCGTGTGTTCCGCGTGGATACGTCGACCATTGTTTACATAAATGAATCGGCGGACAGCGCAGTACTCGGCGTCGCGCAATATCTACGCACCATGCTCGCGCCGTATGTCCGGCAGGATGTTCAGCGCGTCGCCGCATCAACACCGATTGCGACAAAGAATATTCGACTGATTGTCGATCCTTCATCGCTGAACGGCGACGAAGGTTACGCTCTCGATGTTACACCAGAAGCGATTGCGATTGTCGCCAAATCGCCTGCTGGTCTTTTTTACGGCGTTCAGACAGTCAGACAGCTCCTGCCCCCCTCAGTCGAAAATGTCGGCGCGCTCAATCGCCGT
>JBDUEH010000054.1:0-9482 GCA_040002555.1 Gemmatimonadales bacterium
GGGCTTCTTCGCCGACGGCGGAAGCATTCCGTTGAGGCGCATGTAGATCGCGAGCTGGCTGTAATGATCAGCCCAGTCTCCGGTGGTGAGCGTCATCACCGCGGCGCGGCTCATCTTGCGGCCACCAAACATCGGCAGCTCTTCTGTCAGCTTCGAGTCATCGACGGTTGCGAGTGACTTGGTGCAGAACTCGAAGGTATCCTCGAGTAGGGCGACGAGCTCTTTTTTGGACGACGCTCCCGTGAGCTTCGCGCGGGTGGGTGCTTTCGTGCCGGCAATTGCGCCGCACAAGAAATCATTTCCCTGGTTAAGGTGCTGAACGATGTCGCCAACGCTCATCTGCGCCGGGGTAGGCTTGTAGCCGTACTTGGCTTCGGGAATGTCATTCGCGGCGGCGAGCAGGTTCTTTGCTTCGGATGCCGCGAAATCGCGGAAGGCGGCGGCGACCGGCGCCTGGGCGGCAGCGGAAGTCGATACGAGCGCCGTCGCGAGAGCAACGGTAAATAAACGGATTCGCATAAAACCTCGTTTGGGGGAGACCCTAATTCTGGTACTGGGGCCGATTTGTGTCCAGCGAAAGATAGATGGCGTGAGCTCGTGGTCGGCCCACTTACTATTCTGCATGGTACCACTTCGAGAAGACCGGCGATTGCTTCCTTGCCCTGAATGAGAATCGTCGGTGGAAAATTTGCCGGGAGGCATCTGCTCTCCCCCCAGGGTTCACGGGTTCGCCCGACGGCCGAAGCGGTGCGCTCGGCGATGCTCGACATGCTCAAGCCTGATTTACAGAAGGCGAGAGTTATCGATCTTTTCGCGGGCACCGGCGCGCTCGGTCTGGAGGCAGTTTCGCGAGGCGCCGCTTACGCAGACTTCGTCGAGTTCCGGCCCGACAGCCTCCATTCTCTAAAGGCGAACATCGCGACGCTTCGCCTTCTAAAGAACACGCGCGTGTTCAAGCGCGATGCATTGCCGTTCGCCGCCGCCCTGCAACCTGACAAATACGACATCGCGTTTGCTGATCCGCCGTACGGTTCGAAAATGCTGGATCGGATCATCGACACGTGGACGGTAAGTCATTTTGCGCGCATTCTCGCGGTAGAACACCGCACCGACCACGAGCTTCCAAAGGGCTCAGTGCATCGCGTATTCGACGATACCGCGATCACGATCTATCGCGCCTAGGAACATCGTTGCTCGTTTTTCGAGATTAATGGTCGGCTACTCGTGTCTGATAGCCTCGATTGGTGATAGCCGAGCCGCTCGAAGAGCCGGATAAATACCAAATGCGATACCGACGATCACTGGTGCAGCAACAGAGACCGCCAGCGTGCTGAGGGAAAATCCGGCGTGAACCAATGCCGGGGTTTTCGCACGCATCACGGCAGCGACAGCGATGGCTACCAGAACCCCGAGAATTGTACCAAGCACGCTGCCAACGCTCGAAATCGCGACTGACTCAGCAAGGAATTGCGCGAGCAGATCCCGATTCCGTGCACCGGTCGCTTTCCTCACTCCAATTTCGCGCGTGCGCTCCTGCACCGACGCCAACAGGACATTCATGATTCCGATGCCGCCGACAACGAGAGAAATTCCCGTAATCGCACCCATCAGAATCTTGAAGATCACCATGTTATCGCGGACCTTCGATCCCTCTTCGGCGTAGCTCGCGACACTCACTTGTTTTCGCCAGTCTCCGTAACGTTTCGCCAGCCAGGCTTCTGCCTTCTTCTGCATGGCAGGCAGGTCTTCCATGGTTCTGGCGAGCACAATGAAGCTCGGTGACAGGGGTTGCCTGTTCTTCGGCAGAATTTGGGTAGCCGTTGTCAACGGAGTGAATGCCGCAAGCATTCTCCTCGGCGATGGCGGCGCACCGGGAGCGGGTGCCCACGTCCCGATCACGCGAAATGGTCGATCCTGGAGAAACACAGTGAGGCCTGTTACCGACGATGACTTCCCCTTGCCGACGAGTTGTTCCGCGAGAGCGCGCGACATCACCAGGACGCTGGCACTCGAATCGACTTCCGCATCGGTGAAGTAGCGCCCGCTTTCAATGACCACCGACGATCGCTGGGCTCCGTTGGCGAGGGTGCCCTGCAGAAAGGCCGCGCGAGGTGCGCTGGTCGCATCGTTTTTCAACGTTAGTCTTGCCGGACCACTCGTCGCGAGAAAGACCGTTCCCGAAGCGCCGACTTCGCCAGCGAGGCCGCGCGCATCGGCTACTGAAAAAACGGGAAAGGTGGAGCGAGAGAACTGCTGTCCGTCCACGACATCGTCGGTGATTGACAAAATCCCGATCGACTGCAATCGTCCGTCGCGTTCCACCTGCGCTCGAACTTCGCGCTCGACGCCATCTGACAGCGACAGCACCGAAACCATCGCGCCCACTCCGATGATGACGCCGAGTGCGGAGAGCGCCGACCGCAAAGGATTGAGACGAAGGGCAGAAAATCCGACGCCGATGGACGATATGAGTTGTGACGTGAATTGCATCTGTTGGCGGGGTTGGAAGCGATCACGATACTACGCCTGCGAGCGACGCAAAGTTACCTTCCAGCCGCAGGGGTGCGATGCCGCTGAAGCACTGTTATTTCTCGCAAAGCCCGACTCGCCGTGCTAGACTAAGCGAGCTTCCAAAACTGACTCGCACCCGCGCAATCGATTGACCAATCCGACTCCGTCAACCTCAGAGACCGAGCTCCGCGTTCGCGTGGAGAAAGGCCTCGCGCCCGGCTATGAGATTCAGGATGAGATTGGCCGCGGTGGAGCCGGTATCGTCTATCGCGCGCGAGATACGAGGCTCAAGCGTGAAGTAGCGATCAAGCTTCTCCCGCCCGATCTCGCGTTTCGATCGGACGTTCGCGAACGATTTATGCGCGAGGCGGAGACATCGGCCCGTCTCAATCATCCGAACATAGTCCAGATCTATTCGGTCGATGAGAAAGACGGACTCGCCTATTTCGTCATGGCCCTCATCGAAGGCCAGAACCTCGGCGATCGCGTCCGGACGGGCGGGGCGCTTCCGTTTGCTGCAGCGAAGAAAGTCCTGCGCGAAGTAGCCGACGCGCTAGCGTACGCGCACACGCACGGTGTGGTGCATCGCGACATCAAGCCGGACAACATTCTGCTCGAAGGCCAGTCAAGTCGCGCGATGGTAACGGATTTCGGCATCGCACGTGCAGCGACTGAGGGCGATTCGCGTCTTACGGCGACAGGCACGACGATCGGAACACCGGCCTACATGTCGCCCGAGCAGTGCGCCGGCGATCGCCAGCTCGACGGACGGTCGGACCTCTACTCACTCGGCGCCGTCGCCTATTACATGCTTACCGGACAGCCGCCGTTCACTGGACCGACGACTCCGGTGATCATGATGAAGCAGGTGACGGAGCCGGTCGTGCCGCCTTCGCGGCTTCGTGCGGGAATGCCGTCCGATCTCGAGCGAATCGTTCTTCGTCTTCTCGAGAAAGATCCGGCGAATCGATTCAATTCGGGCTCCGACGTCGTCGCGGCGCTGGATGGTGCTCCGGTGCAGGAAGTTGAAGCATCGAGTTACCCTGGATACTCACCTGCGCAGTCGCAACAAAGCAATTCGCGGTATGGGCTTCACTTCGGACTTCCCGCTGCGCCGATGGCACCAATGATGGCTGGATTTGAGCAAATGCGCGGATACAACGCGCAGCTCATGGGGATCGGGTCGCGACGCGATGCGCGAGCGGCCATGAAGGACGAGCGGAAGCGGCTGAAAGAAGCACGTGAGGATGCAAAACCGTTACCGGACAGGATTCGCGGATTTCGGAGACGGCTCGCCAGCTACATTGGCACGACGACATTTCTCGTCGGCATCAATGCCGTTACGCAGGCAGGCCAACATCACTTCTGGTGGGCGGTTTTCCCGGCGATGGGCATGATGATGGGCATCTGGGGCGAAGCGGGAAATCTGTGGGCGGCCGGTGCGCGTTTCCGTGACGTCTTCGGCGGCACTCTCCCTCCTCCTCAGCCGCGGCCGGGGCTTCAGGCCTCACAGATGCCGACTCTCTCGGAACGCATACCAGGACCACCCGAAGAGTTGGTCGGAGTCAGCCGCGAAGTGATGGCAGGCCCGCGCGGCGAAGTTCTTCGACAGGCGGTGAATGATCGCCGAACCGTTCGCGATCTAATCGGCCGCATGAGCGACAGCGATCGTGCGATGCTGCCGGACGTGAAGTCGACCTCGGACGGCCTCTACGATCGCATTGCTGCGCTTGCCGTTGCTCTTCATCGTCTCGACGGAGAAATCGGGCCCGACCGATTGTCGGCGGTCAACGATCGAATTGGGAAACTCGAAGAGTCGAAAGACAGCACCGACAAGGATCGAATGATCCGTCTCCTTCGTCGTCAGCACGACATGCTGTCGAATCTCGTTAAATCGAGAGACACACTGGCCGAGCAGTACGAGAGTGCCGGTGTGCTGCTCCAGAATTTGACTCTGGATCTGCTGAAAATGCGATCGTCAGGCCTTCAGTCAGGGCTCGCCGATGTAACGAGTGTTACTCAGGAGGCCCGGTCGTTATCGAAGGAGATCGGGTATGTCCTCGCGGCCGCTGACGAGCTTCGGGATATCGATGGTCGGCCGGGTGACCGTAACGTTCCAAACTAGTTCACGGAACGGAAGTGCGGGTTTTACCGCCGAGACCGCTGAGAACAGAATGAGGTTCGCTGTGTCTAATGCTGCGACGGCACACATCGATCGGCCGGCATTTATTGTTGGTTGTTAACCACGGAAACAGAACAACACCGCATTCCAGTTGAGGGAACGCGGTGCTGTTTGATTTAGAAACAAACCGGGAAAACCTTAAGTCAATTCGTTCAGGATCCGAAACGCCGCAAGATCACCGCGTTAATCCCTCAGCGCTCTCCGCTTGTCTCCGCGCGCTCAGCGGTAAAACACGTACTTCCCTTTATTGACGACAACGATCCGTCGGATTTCCCTTCGGCTTATCGACAACGACTGCATGATCGAGGTTCGCCACTTTCACCGCGACGTCTTGAACCAGCTGAGCGACGCGCGCGAAATGGTTGTAGTCGATGTACTGCGGCTCATCGGTGAGCATGTGGTAATCCCGGTGGCCCCCCGTCGAGAAGAAGGTGATCGGAATGCCCCACTTCGCATATGACCAGTGATCGCTGCGGCAGTAGTACTGATTCGGGTTGCCCGGCGTGTCGAAGGAATAATCGAACGCAAATCCCGCGTGCGTGTCGGTGTTGACGCCTTCAACGATGTCGCCAAGCTCCGTTGACAGACGCTTCGACCCGATGATCTGAACATACGACGGACCACCATTCGGAACGGCATCATCCGCACTACCTCGACCAATCATGTCGATGTTGAGCTGAGTGACGATCGAGTCGCGCGGAACGGTAGGGTGGTCGGTGAAGTATCCCGATCCCCACATTCCAGCCTCTTCGCCGGTATGCCAGACGAAGATGATCGAACGCTTCGGTTTCACCGATGCTGCTGCGAGGGCCTGAGCGATTTCGAGGACACCCACCGATCCCGTCCCATCGTCATCAGCGCCGTTGTAAACCGAATCCATGCGTGGACCACCGTGCGCGGCGCGGAGGCTGTCCTTCAGAAAGTTGATCCGGGCCCACTCCTCGGTCGTCGGGACCTTTGGAGACCCTTCCTGCCCGCCGGGACGGGCAACAGTGTTGAACGCGCGAAGCGAGTCGTGCTCCACCGGCGAATGGTTGAAGCCGATGTGGTCGTTGTGTGCACCGATCGCGATGTACTCGCCCTTCAACTTCGGATCGCTGCCGGGAAGAATCGCGACGACGTTGCGTCCGGGTCGCGATGCCTCGGTTTGATGGATGTTCATCGTGATTGTACTTCCGAGCGCCCCTTTCTTCAATGACGACAACGGTGCGCCGAACAGTGCGGCACCTGCCGAATTCGTCGCGCTGATCGAGAAACCTCTGAACCGTCCGCCGATTGCCGGAGTCGCCGATCGCAGCGAAATGCTCGTTCCCATCAGCGCCGGGCGCGTAATGGCATCGGAAAGTTGTGGTCCCCGAATGTTGACCGTTGTCAGCGCACCTCCCACGGACGAGCGGTAACGCTGGTATCCTGGCGTCTGGGCAAAAGCGCGGAAACTCACATTCGATTCGTTCGGCGTCAGCACCAGAATCTTTCCGGCAACCAGCGACGAATCGAGCAGGCTGAGTGTATCGTATTCCACGCCGCCGAAAATCACCTGACCGCCAGTTGCCGAGATCGGCGTTCCAGATGCAACGAAATCGCGTCCGGCGACGAGAGTCGTGTTTCCGGCTGTGATCGTGCTCGCGCGGTCGAGCACGCGTGAGTACACGGGGAGGTCCTGGAAGTAGGTGCCGTTATCTCCGGCCGGGATTAGTCCGATTCTCTTCGCCTGATCGGCGATGTATTGAGTTCCCTTGAGATTCCCGTCGAACCCGACTTGCCGGCCGAGCATCGAGTCGTCGGCGAAGACGTAGAGGCGGCTCATCAAGTCGCCTGGCGTAATTGCGGCGACCGTAGGACGCGCCGTGTACTTGAGCGGAAGATTCGAAGTGGGCACCGGTGAAGTTGTCATTCCATTTCCGGGCATCATCGCGGAGGAGCATCCGGTGAACAAAATCGCAATTGCGGCGGTCCGGAACGACCGGCGCCGGATAGGAGCGTGGGTTTTCATTGGCTTGTGGGGGACAGTATTTGACCGCAGAGGCAGATCTCGCGACCTAACCACCCGGTCAGCGCCCTGCTTGGCAAGTAGGCGTAACTCTGACCTCTCACTTACGTACTCTTGACAGAGGCGTTCTGTTGAAGCACCACTCACTAAAATAGGTCGAGACTTCGTGATTCACGAAACCCCCTCAGGTCATAACCCGTTGAACGCGCAGGATCGCGGCCTGATCGCACCAGCCTGGCACACCGTGGTTGTCGTTCTTCTGTTTGTTGGACTCGCTGTCACCGGCGCGATGAACAGAGGCAGCAGCTCGTTGACGGCCCCATCGGCTTCACACGGGCCGCTTTACATCTCGCTCATCGCGGCCGAGATCGGCCTCATTTATCTCATCCGGTGGGGATTGAGCAAGGGCAGCACACCACTCTCGACGATCGTTGGACCGATGGACCGCTCGCCAGCAGCGTGGGTTCGAGACATCATGATTGCCGCGGCTCTGTGGGCCGTGTGGATGGGGATTCAGATTCTCACTTCACGATTCACGAACAGCTCGCCAACGATATCGGGCCTGCTTCCCCATGGACCGATCGACTCGACTCTGTGGATCGTGGTATCCGTCGCCGCCGGAATCGCCGAGGAGTTCGCCTTCCGTGGATATCTACTGCGTCAGTTTCAGGCCATGACGGGAAGCGCACCGATCGCGTTGATTCTTCAGGCGCTGGTGTTCAGCATCGCGCACGGCTACGAGGGACTCGTCGCTTGCGCAGGTATCGCCCTGTTCGGGATTCTCTTTGGTATCATCGCGTTGAAAGCCGGAAATCTTAGATCGTGCATGATCGCGCACGCGTGGACCGACATCGCCGCGGGCCTGATCTAGCTGAGGGGAGCGCGCTTATTCACTGGATTGGTCGGAGCAGCGAGTGCGCGAACGTTCGGCTCACGCGAAGCTGCCGGTTGTCGGTGAGAATCACGACGTAGTCACCGCCGAACCACGGCTGCACTTCCTTGATCCTGTCGACATTTACAACCGTTGACTTGTGAATTCGCACAAAAACGGCGGGATCGAGGCGCTCCATCAACGATCTGATGCTGACTCTCAGCCGGTATTCCTGATTTTTCACATGCAGCTTCACGTAATTCGACGCCCCTTCGAACCAATCGACCTCGTCAGCTTTTAATAGCGTCAGCCTGTCGTTACGGCGAACCACAAAACGGCTAGCAATACTCGGAGACGTCTCTAACTCGACATCTCCTACCGGCTCGGCTTCCATTTCTTCCATGAGACCCGACAACCGCTCGCGCATTGCCTCGAGTGCCTTGAGCCCGAGCTGAGCCTTGGCGTGTGCGAGAGCTTCGGCGAATCGCTGGTCGTCAAAGGGCTTCAGCAGATAGTCGAGAGCGTGAACCTGAAACGCCCTGACTGCATGAGCATCGAACGCCGAGACGAATACGACCGGCGGCATGTGCGCGGCCCCAACTCGATCGACGACGTCGAAGCCGCTCAACTTCGGCATCTGCACGTCGAGGAAAATCAGGTCCGGACGATGCTCGGCGATCGCGCGGAGCGCACTTTCGCCGTCGCCGCATTCTGCAACCACCTCTACTTCGGGATCAATCTGAAGTGCCAGACGAACGCAATCGCGGCCGAGTGGCTCGTCATCGACGATGATGGCGCGAATTTTCCTGGTCGGGGTTTCATCCAGCATACGCTACGACTCCATTGACGCCCAGCTGAAGCGGGAGTCTGATCGTTGCGACGGCGCCGCCCGTAGGAGCGTTTGAGAGAGTAAGAGTCGCTCGCGGACCGTACAACTGATCGAGGCGAGCGCGCGTGTTGGAAAGTCCGATGCCGTTACCGGCCGCGCCGTTTGCGCGTTCGACAAGCCCCGGCCCATCGTCGGTGACCTGTAAAACGAGCGAGTCGCCATCCTTTCTGGCGGAAATACCGATCGTCACTGCTCGCTCGGTCTCGCCTATTCCGTGACGCACAGCGTTTTCCACCAGCGGCTGAAGTGCGAGCGTCGGGACCATGACGTCGCGCAATGATGTTGGAACATCGACCAGAGTTTTCAGTCGGTCGGCAAAACGTACGCGCGCAATGTTCATGTACAATTCGACGAGACGCAGCTCTTCGCCAAGCGGCATCTCGGCGTTTGTCCCCCGCTCGAGAGTGGCGCGGAGCAGATCACCTAATCCGGCGATCATGCTGATCGCGGCGCTGTTTTCCTTCTTTCGAACCAGCGCAGAAATCGAATTGAGCGCATTGAACAGAAAGTGTGGATTGAGCTCCATACGAAGGGCATGCAGCCGAGCCTCGACCATTCGGTGCTGGAGTTGCGCTGATTGCGCGCGAAGCTGCTCCGAGACGAGCGCCTCATCTCTCAGCCGGCGCTGGTACTCGATGACATAGTACAGCCCGATCAGGACACCGTAAGTGAGCATGTCCATGATGAGGAATGACTCGTGCCATCTTACGATCAGCTCGCGGGTTGTCTGCGGCAGAAATTTCCGCACGGTTTCCGGGATGTATGAGAAGTCCGAATGGAAATAGAGCAGGCCAGTGAGAGTCAGGTGGATGCTGGCCAGAATTGCCGCAGCGAGAAAATGGATCGGCAGGCGAGAGAAAAAACGCTCTTTCTCGTCAAGCCGAAACCTTCCGGCGATCCAGAATATCGCGGGCGAAAGCGCGGCCCAGATCAGCCACCATGGAATGTTCTGTTCAAACAACGCATGGAAAGGCATCGGGTGATGCTGCGCTTCCTGAGAGACGAACGCCTTGAACATCTCGGCGGCGCCCATGGCGAG
>JBDUEH010000055.1:0-9256 GCA_040002555.1 Gemmatimonadales bacterium
GGAGCCGGCTTTTCTGGCGGTGACGAGCCCGTTCTCGACCGTCGCGATTTCAGTCGCCGACGTGGACCAGGCGACCGGACGAATGAGCGCCGTTCCTGTGGCGTCTTTTGGAGTTGCGCTGAGCTGCGCTGTTTCCTGAGGTACCAGGTCAACGGAAATATCAGACAGGGATATCGTCGTGACCGGGGGAGGCGCGACGATATCCCTGCAGCTCGATGCGAATGAGAGTGTTCCGGCCGCCGTGACAGCGAGGAAAGTCTTGCTTAAACGCATTAGCCTATGTCTGAAAACGAGAGGGGGCAGCGCCCAAGGGCAGTAAATAACCCGATGTCCGCTATAGATACCTCTCGTGTCAGTGTCTCACAAGTGTTTTCTGTGGAGAGAGCTAATTTGTGATGTGGGAAATCTCAACGGCCGGTTTCGCCGATAATTCGTCCCGCGCTGACTCCACCCTTGGGAAATATGTCTTCAGTCTCAGGAAATGCTTTTCGAACAGGTTCCAACTCGCCAACGCCATCAGCACACTGATCGATCCGGTCATTAGAGTAAAAGCAATGACCCCTGGAATATGCGATCCGCCAACCGTCGGGAATCGATCGACTCCGAGGCCTGCGTTTTCGAGAAACCACGTCAGCGGCAAATGGAAGATGTACAGCGCATAGCTGTATTTGCCGAAGAACCGCATGAACGGAGTGCGTAGAAATCGCACGATCGGTCGCCGATCAGATGTCGGGTCGATGCTGAAGATGATCAGAGCCGCACCGATGACGGCCAGTAATGAATAACCCACCGCCTGCATCGGAAAGCTGCTTTGAAGCATCGATCGCGTTGGAATTGAAACGGCGACCATTCCGACCAGCGCGGCAAGTATTACTTTCGGCGCAAAACCCCTGATACGCAGCCACCAGGCGGGATCGCGCGCAAGAATCGCGAGAGCGGCACCGGTTCCCAATGTATCGAGCCGAGCCGGGGTGATACGGTAACCAGCGGTGGGGTTTATGCCCGTGGTCTGAAGCCATATCCTGATCACGACGCTGAATATCATGAATGCGGCGCACGTTTTGAAAAGACCTTTTCGAGTCGTGAAGAACACGACAGCAGGCCAAAACAGGTAGAACTGCTCCTCTACGGCCAGCGACCAGAAATGTGTAAGTGGTTCGGGTCGGGGCCACGCAGGGAATAGAATCTGGAGGTTGGACAGGTAAGCCCAGAACCACCATTGAGAGACGTTCCAACCGTCGAATGGTCCTCCGGGCGCCGGCGGCTTTACTATAGGAAGGATGACGAAGAACGCGAACAGAAACGCGTAGTAGACCGGAAAAATTCTGAGAATGCGCCGTGCGTAGAAATTCCGGAAATAGTGCGGCGCACCCTTGGCTTCGATGAGGATTCCGGTGATGAGAAATCCCGAAAGGGAGAAGAACAGGTCAACTCCCGCCCAGCCCGTCTGCATCAACGTCTTGAGAACGACGTCGGCGGCCGTGCCGGTAGTGAACCCGATCGCGAAGTGCCCGAGCATGACGATGATGATCGCGAGGCCGCGAACACCATCGAGCGCCGGGACATTGCCGTCGAGCATGGGTTCGTTGGGCTGGCGAATCTTCATGACCCACAATAACCGGGCGGGCGAGAGTGAGCGAGGTGGTTGCGCCACCTCGCCCGCCTTTTGCGCTCATCGTACCTTAACCGACGTCTGTTACGAATGGACCGCTCTCTGGTCCTGCCCCACCAAGAGACAAACATGAGAATCCGCTCGACGCTGCTCGCCGCTTCAATTCTTATCGCCGGCTGTACATCGTCGCCGTCGACATCGATTCCGGGCGCACCCCCCACGCCTGCGGTAACGATGGAGCTCATTGTCTTGAGCACGACAGACGTTCACGGTCGAATTCGAAGCTGGGACTATTACGCGGATTCAGCCGAATCGGTGCGTGGGTTGACTCGTGAGGCCACGATCGTCGACTCGGTAAGGTCGGCGAATCCCGGCAGGGTGCTCCTCGTGGACGCCGGAGATCTGCTCCAGGGTAATCCGTTCGCGTACATCGCGATGAAGGAGTTTTCGACCGGCGCAAATCCCATCGTCGCAGCGATGAACTCGATGCGCTACGACGCGGCCGCGATTGGCAACCACGAATACAACTATGGTGTGCCGTACCTTGAGAGAGCCGTAGCGCAAGCGCATTTTCCGATGCTCTCGGCCAACACTTACAAGCTCGATGGATCTCACGCATTCAACTCGTGGACGATCGTCGAGCGCGGCGGAGCAAAGATTGGAATTGTTGGAGCGACTACACCTGGGGTGATGGTTTGGGACGCCGAGAACATCAAGGGGCGCCTCAAGTTCGGTGACATTGTTCCGGCGGTTAAGACCGCCGTCTCTGAAGTTCGAGCGGCAGGGGCGACGGTTGTAGTTGTCAGCGTGCACTCCGGCTTGAATGAGCCAGCGAGCTACGACACAGTAAGCACCGGGCTGCCAAGCGAAAATGTCGCTGGACGTATCGCGAGTGAGGTTCCGGGAGTCGATCTCGTTATCTACGGGCACTCACACAAGGAGCAGAAGGATCTTCACATCAGATCGACGCTTCTCGTGCAGCCGAAGAACTGGGCGACGAGCGTCGGCGCGGCTCACCTGATTCTTTCGAAGGTTGGCGGCGCGTGGAAAGTCATGTCGTCGCGTGGCGAGACGATTCAGGCGGCCAGGCACGCCGAAGAGGCCGGAGTGCTCTCGGTCACTGATGCCACGCACAAGGCATCGCTCGCTTACGCGAACGCAGTGATTGGATTCACGAGGGTCGGATGGAAGGGAGATTCGGCCCGGCTGAAGGACACGCCTCTCATCGACCTGATCCTGGATGTCGAGCAGAAGGCAACCGGCGCCGATCTCGCATCAACCGCCGCGTTCACACTGGATGCGGCGCTGCACGCCGGAAAGATCACGACGGCGAAAATTGCCCAGCTCTATCCATACGACAACACGCTCCGTGTTGTGCGCATAACGGGAAAACAGCTCAGAGACTATCTGGATTTCAGCAGTCGCTTTTACACCGGTACCGTTTCGGGGGCGACACCTGCAACCAACCCGGAGATTCCAGGCTACAATTTCGACATCGTGTCGGGAGTTGACTACACCCTCGACCTGACGAAGCCGATCGGTTCGCGAGTTACGTCACTCGTATACAAAGGGAAACCGGTCGCCGATACCGACAGCTTCACGATGGCGCTCAACAACTATCGCCAGACTGGCGGCGGCGGTTACGCGATGCTTCGCGACGCTCCTGTGGTTTACGACAAGCAGCAGGAAATCAGGCAGCTCCTGATCGACGAGGTTCGGACGCGGCAGGAGCTCAAGACCGCAGACTATTTCCATCAGAACTGGAGCCTGGTCTATCCAGGAGCGACGGGCGTTGCGAGGGGCGGTCCGCAGGCACTCCCCGCCGGAACGCCGCGGCTGCGAATTATCGGGACGAACGATCTTCATGGCGGACTCGAGCCGAAAGCCGACGCGAATGGAGTGCTGCGAGGAGGCACGGCGTACGCTGCCGCAGTAATCGAGAAAGCTCGAAGCGAATGCGCTCCGTCATGCGAAACGATTCTGCTCGATGCCGGCGACCTCTTTCAGGGCACGCCGATCTCGAACCTGGCATACGGACGCCCAGTGGTCGAAGTCTACAATCGTATGGGATACACGGCTGCGGCACTCGGCAATCACGAGTTCGACTGGGGCGTGGACTCGCTACGTGCGAGGATGCGTGATGCGAAATACGCGGTTCTGAGTGCGAACCTGAAATTTGCTGATGGACGCGATGTCCTCTGGATGCGCGCGGATACAATAGTAGTGCGCGGCAAAACCAGAGTCGGGATCATCGGGATCACAACTCCCGAAACGAAGACTTCCGCACTGCCGGCGATAGTGAAGCCGTTTCGTTTCGATGACCCAGCGACAGTTATCGACGCGCATGCCAAAGCACTTCGGGCTCGCGGAGCCGACGTCATTATCGTCCTGGCGCACGAGGGCGGTTTCTGCAACACTAAAGACGGAGTCGAGCAGTGCAACGGCGACATCTTCGATGTCGCGAACAAGATCACTGAGAAAGTGGATCTGATTGTCAGCGGCCACTCCCACAGCCTCATCAACACACGCGTGAATGGCATCCCGATCGTCCAGGCGCGCTACGCGGCTCAGGCCGTAGACGTAGTTGACATTCCGCTCGACGCCAATGGTAAACCTTCGGGAACAGCCGTTGCGGATGTGAGATCAGTAGCAACCGCGTCGCTAACTCCGTTCGCGCCGGTTGACTCGATTGTGACCAGGGCTGCCAGGCTCGTCGCTCCAATCGCAACCAGAAGAATCGCGACAATCCGCGAAGCTCTCGGACGCACGGGCAGCCAGTATCCGCTCGGCAACCTGATTGCGGACGCTCAACGCTCGGCAGCAAAAGGTGACATCGCTGTCACTAACAATCACGGGATCAGGGCAGTACTTCCCGCCGGGGAGATCACCTACGGCAAGCTGTTCGAGATTCAGCCGTTCGCCAACACGCTGTACCGGATGCGGATGACCGGCGCGCAGGTGCGTGAATACTTCGAGAAGCTCATCGACATGGACGAACTTCAGGTGCATGTGAGCGGAATTGCGATTGGATACAATCCTGATTTGCCGAAAGGACAGCGCATCACTTCAATTCGGCTTCTTGCCGGCAGGACTCTAAACGACAACGCGTTCTATAACGTCATCGCAAACAATTTCATGGCGACCGGCGGAAGCAACATGGGGCCGCCGGACGGAACGCGGATCACTCCGCTGAGCGTCGTTGACCTCGACGCACTTATCGGCTACCTGAAAACTCTCCGCAGCCCGATAACGCCGCCGTCAGAAAGCAGAATCTTCATAGCGCAATGAATGCTGGGGCAAAGATGGGTCGTCGCTTCATCTTTGCCCCTCAATTCGATATCATCGTGGATGCTGACATCTGAACAACTGAGACAACTGCCAAAGGCAGAGCTCCATTGCCACCTCGACGGATCCGTGAGGCCGGCCACACTTCTCGATCTCGGGAAGGAGTACAACGTGGCGATGCCGCGCGATTCGGCGGACGCGCTGCGCGACTACATGCTCGTGAGTGATGCCAAGTCTCTCGAAGATTATCTCAAGCGCTTTGAAGTCACGGTCTCGGTGATGCAAACGGCAGAGGCCATCGAGCGAATCGCTTATGAGCTCGGCGAAGACGCGGCGAAAGATGGCGTTCGCTACATAGAAGTGCGCAACGCCCCGATTCTCAACAGCCGTGGACCACTTGATCTAGGCCAGGCACTCGAAGCCCAGATAAACGGTCTCGCGCGAGCCGAGCGTGAGCACGGAATCATCGCGCGGTCAATTGTCTGTTCGCTTCGGCAGCTACCGCCCGAAACCTCGCTGGAGCTCGCAAAGCTTGCTGTCGCGTACAAGGACAAGGGAGTGGTCGCGTTCGACCTCGCTGGTGGCGAGGCAGGATACCCGGCATCTGCGCACGCAGAGGCGTTTGCATTCGCGAGAAAACACAACCTGGCTTGCACGTGCCATGCTGGTGAAGGGGACGGCCCTCGCTCGGTACGCGACGCGGTGCACGCATGTGGCGCTCATCGTCTCGGACACGCAACGCGCCTGATCGAAGATCCAGCGCTAACGCAATACGTGAACGACCGCCGGATCGGACTGGAGATCTGCCTCACGTCCAATGTTCAAACTCACGCGGCGAAATCGTACGAATCTCACCCGCTGCGCGAGTATTTCAATGCGGGCATGAACGTCTCGCTCAATACTGACAATCGATTGATGAGCGGAACGACTCTGACTGACGAATATGTCTACGCTTCGAGGCATCTCGACTTCAACTTCGATGAGCTTTGCACTCTGGCGCTTAACGGATTTGAAAGTGCGTTTCTTCCGTGGGAAGAACGAGTCGAGCTTCTTGAAGAGGTCGCGGAAGAAATGGCAGAGCTTGCGAGTGAAACAACGTGAGCGCGCCATACGGGAAAGCGTCGGCTGCCCGCGCAGCTGAAGTGATTCAGAAAAAGACCAACGGTGCAGAGCCAGTGATCGGGATCGTTCTTGGTTCAGGGCTCGGTGGCCTGGCCGGCGACATCCAGGATGCTGTTCACATACCGTTTGGAGACATTCCCGGCTTTCCCACTGCGACAGTCATCGGTCACGCCGGATCGGTGGTATCCGGCAAACTCGGCGGAAAGAATGTCGTGGCGCTGGCCGGGCGGTTTCACATGTACGAGGGACACTCGCCTCAGCTTGCCGCGTTCCCAGTTCGCGTGATGCATGCGCTTGGTGCGCGCATCTACTTCGCATCGAATGCAGCGGGTGGCATCAGGCGCGATCTGCAGGCCGGGGATCTGATGATCATCGATGATCATCTGAATCTCACTGGAGTGAATCCGCTAACCGGCCATGTCGAGGACGGAGACGAACGGTTCCCGGACATGACTATGCCGTATGACGAAGAGCTGCGGGAGCTATTGAAGTCGTGCGCGAAGAAGCTCGATCTCCCCATTAAGGAGGGAGTCTACGCGTGGCTTCCGGGCCCTTCGTTCGAGACGAAGGCGGAAGTAAGGATGCTCGCGACACTAGGCGCCGATACGGTGGGAATGTCGACCGTCCCGGAAGTGATCGTCGCAAGAGCGATGGGAATGCGAGCCGCGGGCGTGAGCTGTGTTGCCAACGCGGCGTCAGGATTTAGCGGAGCTCCGGTGCTTCACACCGACGTGATCGAAGTGACTGCGCGCGCAGCGATCGGTTTTCAGGCGCTCGTGCGCGAATTCGTGGCGGCACTCCCCGCGAAGTGATTCAACGGGCCGTTCCCGTGGCCCAGGCCGGGAGCGGATGCGATTGCCGCGTGAACGTAGTCGGTCGCGATTTGTACTGAATCTCTCAGAGAGTTGCCAAGCGCGAGCGACGCTGCAATCGCGGCAGATAGAGTGCAGCCGGTTCCATGAGTGCTTGTCGTGTCTATTCTTTGATGCCGATAAACGGTGAAAGAACCGTCGTACAGGTAGTCAACGGCCGTCGTGGGGTCACCCTGGACATGCCCGCCTTTGACGAGTACTGCTTTCGGACCCATCGCAGCGATCGCAAGCGCTGCACGCTGCATGTCCGCTTCGTTGAGGACGGGAAATCCCACGAGCACCGAGGCTTCGTCGGTATTCGGGGTAATCAGGTCGGCAAGCGGTAACAGGTCAGTTCGAATTGCCGTCACCGCGTCATTCTGAATTAACAAGTCGCCCGACGTTGCGACCATAACGGGGTCGAGGACATAGCGTTCGAGGCGGTGCTTCCGAATCCCGCCGGCCACCACGCGTATCACGGCGGCGGTCCCGAGCATGCCTGTCTTGAATGCAGCTGGACGTAAGTCGGACGCGACGGCATCAATTTGCGATTTCACCAAGTCCGGCCTCGTTTCCTCCCACTCCGTCACGCCAAGAGTGTTCTGAGCAGTGATTGCGGTGATGACGGAAGTACCGAATACACCGAACTGATGAAACGTCTTCAGGTCGGCTTGAATTCCGGCGCCGCCTCCGGAATCAGATCCGGCGATGGTCAGTGCGACTTGCATGAACGAAAGATGCGCCGAGCTTTCGCCCGGCGCATCTTAACGGCCGCTAACCGCTGACTGCTAAGTGCTTACTGCTATTGCCGAGACGCGGGCAACGATCGAACCCGCGAAGCGAAGCTGTTGTAATTCGCCGAATTCGTTTGCAGCCCGCGAAGCTGTGCGGCCGGAATCGCAGCGATCTGCGCACGTACGGCGGCGATGCGGTCTTCCTCGAGCGGGTGCGTCGCGAACCAGCTTTCAACCGCTGCCGGTCTCGACTTACGCTCTGCGAGCAGCTTCTCGAACATCGTGACCATACCGTTCGGACTGATGTTTGCCCGAATGGTGTTCACAACGCCTTCCTGATCAGCTTCGGCTTCGTCCTGACGGCTGAAGCGTGCAAATACTGCCGTTCCGCCGATGTTAATCAGGGCGCCCGCTGCCTGGCTGTTGCAGACGCTAGTCAGAACGCATGCGAGGGTCACGCCGATGTTGGCGCCCTGGGCCTGCTCCATTTGCTTGATGCTATGGCGTCTGACAACGTGTCCGATCTCGTGGCCGAGCACACCCGCGAGCTCGTCCATCGCAGTGGTGCGCTCGATGAGGCCGCGATTCACATAGACGTATCCGCCGGGAACGGCGAAGGCGTTGACCTCTTTGCTGTCAACTATATAGAAGTGCCAGTCGAGGTCGGCCCGGCTGGTGTGGCTGGCGATCTGGTCGCCAAGCACGTTGATGTAGCGATTCGCTTCAGGATCGCTCACAATCGGGAGTTGAGCGTTGATCTGCTGCGAGTATTCCTGACCCATCTGAACTTCCTGCTGCTGGGAAATTCCACATGCCGTCAGGGATACGACAATCGCCAGGGGCGCAAAAATTCGTTTCATTTAGTTTCTCGCGGTAGATTGCACGCGCTCAGGAAGGGCAATTCCTATTCCAATCCCATAACCGAATGGCTGCTTGCGACTTCTGACGTTGGCGAGGGACCTGAGGCGCAGAAAATCACGCGAGAAACAGGCTCTTTTTGTCGCTGAAGGAGTTCGTTCAGTCGAGGAGTTGTTGCGATCGTCGCTGGTCGTCCGTGGGGTCCTGACGGCCCCTCAACTCGACGGTGCGCCTCGCGGTACAGCTCTTCGCGGAATGATCTCGGATCGGAGAATTGACAGCTCAGCGGTAACAGAACAGGAGTTCAGGTCGGCGGCGGAGACCGAGTCCCCACAGGGAGTTCTCGCGATCGCCGAAATACCTGAGCGAAAGCTCAGTGCGCTTGCCGGAAGGGAATCGCTACGCGTTCTCGTTCTGGACGCCCTTCAGGATCCGGGGAATGTCGGGACGATACTTCGTACCGCAGCCGGGCTTGGCGCTGATGCCTCGGTTGCGCTGCCCGGGACGGTGGACATCTGGAACGCCAAAGTCATTCGCGGTGCGATGGGAGCGAGCTTTCATCACCTCTGCATCCAGGCCACGCTCTCCGACGTGTTGGATTTTCTGGCCAGCGAAGGCGCTGCCCTATGGGCTGCAGATGCTTCGGGAACGCCAGTCGCCGATGTGGCTCCGCCCAAGAAGCTTGCGCTGGTCGTTGGAAACGAGGGCGCCGGTTTGTCGTCGTCAGTACGTGAGCGCGCGACACAAATGGTGTCGCTGCCGATCAGCGCGTCGGTCGAATCGCTAAACGTCGC
>JBDUEH010000056.1:0-8988 GCA_040002555.1 Gemmatimonadales bacterium
AGGTGCGGATCTTGGCAGAGCGATCACCGGTACCAACCTGAGTTTTTCGCATGCGAGATCGCTCTCCTTCCTGTTCAGCGATGCGTGCGTCGAGGAGGCGCGACCGGAGAACTTCCATTCCCTTGAGTTTGTTCTGAAGCTGCGATTTCTGGTCCTGCTGGCTCACAACGATTCCCGAGGGAATGTGAGTAATGCGAACGGCCGAGTCAGTGGTGTTGACGCTTTGCCCGCCTGGACCGGATGAGCGGAAGACGTCAATGCGAAGATCCTTGTCATCGATCTTCATGTCGATCTCCTCGGCCTCAGGCAACACTGCGACGGTGGCAGCGGACGTGTGAATACGTCCCTGGTTCTCGGTAACCGGCACGCGCTGCACGCGGTGGACACCCGACTCCCATCGCATGGTTCCGAACACGCCTTCGCCCTTCACCTTGAACACCGCTTCCTTGACGCCACCGAGGGTTCCCTCGGAATAGGAAATCATCTCGATTCGCCAACCGCGCTTCTCCGCGAAGCGGGTGTACATGCGGTAGAGATCCGCGGCAAAGATAGCGGCTTCATCGCCGCCAGTGCCTGCCCGGATTTCGACGATGGCGGGGCGGTCATCGAGCGGGTCGTGCGGAATCAACGCCGGCTTGATGCGATCTTCGAGATCAGCAATGGCGAGCTTGAGCCGACCCTCTTCGGCGCGCGCTTCCGCGGCCATTTCGGGGTCGTCTACAAGAACGAGCTCGCGGACTTCGGCGAGCTCGTTTTCGTGTTTATCGAGAGTCGAGGCCATCTCGACCAGGGGTGCCAGGTGTCGGTGCTCGCGGCCAAGTGCTGTCATCCGCTGAGCGTCCTTTACCGTCCTTGGATCGGAAAGCTGGCGCTCGACCTCGCCGGCGCGGTTAAGCGCGTCGGCGAGGCGATCCCGGAGACTCAGCCTTCGGTCGTCGCCGCAGGAGCGGCAGCGGGAGTCTTCGTGGCGTACTTCTGACGGAAGCGCTCAACACGACCGGCGGTGTCGACAAGCTTTTGCTTGCCCGTGAAGAACGGGTGGCACTGGGCGCAGATGTCGGTGTGAATCTCGGCCTGGGTGGAACGGGTCTGGTAAGTGTTGCCGCAGGCGCACTTTACGGTCGCTGTGGCGTACACTGGATGGATCTCTGACTTCATCGATTACTCACTTTTTTGACTTTTGGGACAGCTATGAAATATGACCGGATTTAGCTGTTTTTACAATGGCTGGACCCCCGAGCGTTCTGGTCTGTTTCGACCCATTGTCAGCGACGAGTCTCGAAAACAACTCTACCCCCAACAATTGTCATGAGGACCTTTGCATCTCGAATGGTTTCCGGAGCGACTCGCGTCAGATCGCGATCGATCAACACGATGTCGGCAAGCTTTCCTCGCTCTAATGATCCTTTTATTGAGTCCTCGAACGACGCGAACGCGCCGTTTATCGTGTATGCGCGAAGTGCATCCTCGACCGTGATCTTCTGCTCGGGAATCCAGCCGTCAGGATTCTTGTCATCGAGAGTGCGCCTGGTGACCGCGGCGTAAATACCAAGAAGTGGTGTCGGTGGCGCGACGAACCAGTCGCTGCCAAACGCGAGCCTCGCACCTGCATCCCTCAAAGAGCGGAAAGCGTAAGTCAGTTTTGCTCTAAGAGGGCCGATGACGCGCTCCGCCCATCGGCCGTCGTCGATCGCGTGATACGGCTGCATGCTCGGGATGACTCCAAGTCTGCTAAAGCGCGGAACGTCGCCGGCAGAAAGGTGCTGCGCGTGCTCTATTCTGAATCGCCGGTCACGCGCCCCGTTCTCGTTTTCAACGCGCTCGAAAATATTGAGCTGCGTGTTGATGGCGCGGTCGCCGATTGCATGGACGATCACCTGGAGGCTGGCCTTGTCCGCTCCGCTTGTCCATCGATAGAGGTCGCTCTCTGTCTCGACGAGAAATCCGGAATCTTTCGGGGAATCGGTGAACGGAGCGGACATCGCAGCCGTGTGGGAGCCGAGTGATCCGTCGACGAATCCCTTGATGCCGCCAATCCGAATCCATTCGTCGCCTTCCCCTCGCGCGGCGATGGTGTCTCTCAGCCGTTCCCACTGCGCGATTGGCGTAACTGCATAGATGCGCGTGATGAGCGTGCCTGCGCGGTGCGCACGCTCCATCGCGGCCAGATTCTCGAACGTGCCCATGTTCACCACCGACGTCACGCCTCGCTCGGCCACATAATGCATCGCGGCGTTCAGTGCGCGATCGTCAAGCTCATCGGGATGCGGCGGCTCAGCCTTGTCGACGTACGATTGCGCGTTGTCCTTGAACACACCGGTGGGATTTCCTGATGCATCGCGAACGATGGTGCCGCCGGCGATGTCGGCCGTAGCGCTCGTAACCCCTGCGGCGTCCATTGCAAGTTTGTTGGCGAGCGCCATGTGCCCGTCCAGCCGGTTTATCCAGACCGGATTGTTTGGCGTGACCGAATCGATCCATTCGTGACTCGGTAGCTCCCCGCCCCACAGCGTGTGATCCCAGTCGCCGCCGGTAATCCAGGTGCCTCCCGGAATCGTGGCCGCGTATTCCTTGATCCGGCGCGTGAATTCCTGGCGAGTCGCCGCATCGCGCAGCTGCACTGACGAGAGATTGAATCCACCGGTCAGGAAATGCACATGCGAATCGATGAACCCCGGAGTCACGAGGCCACCATTCGCATCGACTACTCTCGCGCCTGCATTCGCGGCGGCGAGCTTTGCGACTTCGGCACTCGATCCGACCAGCGCGATGCGATCGCCGGACACTGCAATACCGCTCGCCCATGGCTGCCGCGGATTCGCGGTCCAGACCTTCGCATTGACTATGGCGAGCGTGATGTCGTTCTGATGAGTCATTGTGGGCGCGCACCCCTGGACGTTGGCCATGATCCCTGTAGCCGCGAGGAACGCCGCGCACGCAGAGAATCTCACCGGATTGTTCGAGCGTCGGATTGAACGCGGCGGCTGAGAGTCACTAGCACCGCGGCGACGCCAACGTGAATCGGCATTACGAGAGCGATGATATCGCCATTGACCTGTCTGAACATCGGCAGAATCTGCAACAGGAATCCGGCGACCGAGAGTGCGGCTACGATCGAGCTCCAGCGTCTAGCCGAGGTAACCGTCGAGACCCAGCTCGCGTCGACGGGGCGTGACGCAATCAGCCGCACAACCAACACGAGAACAACCAGTGAGAGCGGGTTGAGCTGGAATAGATTTTCGTTTCGGTAACTGTAAACGTGGTCGGTGAACGCCCACAATCCAGTGAGAAGAATTCCGCTGAGCCCCGCTATCAGACTCCAGACAGCGATTAGTGATAGCGCGAACGTCGGCTTACCCGAGCCTTGCAGCGCGAACACACCGACGAGGAGAATCAGGACGACAAGCGAAATCACAAGATACCCAATCATTCCGCGCCGAACTACGATGTCTTCGGGTGCACGTGTGGCTTGCACGAGAACTCGCTCGCTTTTCACGAGCGGTACCGGCGCACCAGTCGATGAAATGCTCACGGCCTGCAGATGATCCTTCAATTTCACGGGGAGGAACATCTCCTCGTAAGCTGTAATCGGTCGATCGGTCGGCTGGCCAAGGCCGGCCATCGTGCCGGTGAAGATCGGCCAGTCGTCTTGCGTCAATCGCTCCGTATGAAAACGATACGTTGTGCTGGTCGGAACATTGGCGAAGGTCTGCTTGATGATTCCCCCGAGAGCGCCGTCCAGCGCGTCCCTTACGCGGGTCGAGCAGTTGTCGCGATAGTAGTCGTACCGGTAATACCGATTCTCCGGACGCCCATTCCACGCGACAAACTGTGCAAGACTGTAGCGTTGGGCAGGCGTGAGATTCAGCTCCTGGGCCCACACAGTTCTATTCGACTGCCGATAGGAGTCGATGGTCTCGTTAAAATCGAACGCCCCCATCAGGTAGCGCATTTTGCCGCGAATGAAATTCGGATAGAAATCCTTGTCCCCGAACGCGAACACGCCCCAGTGATACGCAATGTCGGTGCTGTTGGCTGCGTCGTGAATCCAAATTGCATTGTGTCCGAACTTCTCCCACACCTGATCGCCTGGGCCCATCGTCAGGAGGTAGACCGTGAGCTCTGAGCCCGGCTCGGCTGCGACTGCAGACTCGGCCGGGTGTGTGTGAACAGGCTTCGTCGACGACTGCGCGCCGAGACCAGCAGACATAAGAAACAGGCCGCCAACGGCAGCCGCTGTTGATCCCATTCGCACCAGGAACCTGCTCGCCTTTTGAAGTAAGCCGTCAGCAGTCAGCGGTAAGCCGTGCGCCGCGGTTCTCACAGCCTGATCTCGCGGCCCTCTTCCGCGGACTTGTACACCGCGTCCATTACGCGCATAACCTTCAGCTGATCTTCAGGCGCTTCGTACGGCGATTCGTCCTTGAGCATCGAGATGAAGTGTGCGATTTCGGCGCGGTACGACTGGAGAAAAACACTTTCACGTGCCGCCGCACCGGTTGGCGACACGTTGGTGGGTCGCCCGTTAAGCTCCTTCACTACTCTAAGCGGTGAAAGCCTCGCGCTGCCCTTTGTCGAAACGACCTCGAACCACAGTCGCTCTTCCTGTCCGACATACGCCCACGACACATCGAAACTGTAGCTGATTCCATTCGCACACTCGAGATGCACAAGCATCGCGTCTTCGACGCCGCCTGGCTTCGATCGGTCCATGTGCGCCGTCACGCGAACAGGCTCCGGAAAATCGGTGAGCCACAAGGCAAGATCGAGCAGCGGATATCCGTATTCCAGGAACGCTCCGCCTCCTGCTTCTGCCTTGCTGTTTCGCCAGCCCTGTTGCGCTGTCCTGAATTGATACTGTCCGGCTCTCATGCCCGTGACGCGTCCGAGTTCATCACCTTCGAGAAAACGACGGAGTTGCTGGACATCGCTTCGAAAACGATGATTGTTGCCGACAACCACCTTTCGATCCGCTGCAATCGCCGCGGCAAGAATACGATTGACGCCGCCCGTCGTCAGCGACAATGGTCTTTCGCAAAGCACGTGCACCTTTGCCTTCAGCGCGCGGAGCACATGCGGCTCGTGCAGATGGTTTGGAGTAGCAATGACTACTGCATCGATCTCTTCCGAGTCGAGCAACTCGTCGAAGTCGGTAAAAATGTCGGGGACGCCGAGCCGCTGGGCGAGTGCGCCTGCTTTAGGGCCGTCGTTGTCGCAGATCGCGACCAGCCGCGCACCGCGAATCTTCGACAGGACCGGCAGGTGCGCGAGCTGCGCGATCGCTCCCGCACCTACGAGTCCAAGACGAATGTCAGAGCTCATCCGTTGATGCGTCCCACTGTGGTTCCCGGATAATAGGTTGTCAGGATAGTTCGATAATCCTGACCTGCGCGCGCCCGTCCGATCGCTCCCCACTGACACATACCGATTCCGTGGCCGTTTCCGCCGCCGTGAATCGTCAGGCTCGAAATCTCGCCCGATGCGTCGTTGTCAGTTTCGGCCGTGAAATATGTGCTGGCGAGCAAACCGCCGCTCGGCGTCCTCAGCACAAAGCGAACGTCATTTCCGCGCACCACATAATTGCCGCGCTCAGTTTGAATCGAAATCGAAGCAACGCGGTCCGAAGCGGTTCGACCATCTACCATGATCCTCCGAATTTCACCAAGGTTTACAGGATGAGCGGCGACGGCAGCTGACACCGGCGGCTCAGATGCCGCCGTAACTCCGGCGAGGTATTTCTCGAGCGTGGCGCGCAGCTGACTCTTGTCGAAAGTGGTCGTCCACTTGAAGCGCGGCGAGGGATCGCAATAGTAGGAATTCGTGCCGGGTATCTGGTCGCTGACAGGGCGAAGGAACGGCTGATCTGGCTGCCGCCACCAGACTTCTCTTACGGACGCTGTGCTCCCTCCGCACGTTGAGAAATAGGGGGTGTTGATGATCTTTCCGGCATAGCGAACGACCATTCCGTTCGTAGATGCAACCGCAGCATCCGAGATTGACTGTTCTGCACGCACCCCACCGTACACCTGGTCCTGCGTTGAGCCATACATGTCGAAGTCGCGATCACCGGCCTCGGCCATATGGATGTACGAATAACTTCGGGCGGCTACTGCCTGCGCTTCAACTGCGGCCTCTTCACCCGCCTTGCGGTCACCAATCTCCAGCGGCACGACACCGCGAAGATACGACTCGACACCGAGACGGTTGACCACGAGAAGGCCATTGCCGGTAGGCCGGATTATCAACTCACCGCGATACCTCTTTCCCTCGAAAGTGACGAACGATCCGGGCGTCGTTGCGCGAACCAGAAACGGTCCCGCATGTCTCGCCGTCGCCGATCCACTCGATCGAACACCAACGAGCTGACCGCTCTTCATTTGCACGCGCATCGTCTCGTCGGCGTCGCCGCGAACGACGAAATCAGCGCTGTTCCTGTTGTAGATCCGCCACGCTCCGGTTCCGCCGACGCGAACGTTTTCGCCCGAGGTTGTCAGCGCGATTCTGACTGGCTGGTCGCCATCGTCAATAACGGGTGCATCTGCTGGACGCGGCATCGCCGAAGCGCAGGCAATTGCGCCAAGCATCGCAACGAATAGAGTCTTACGCATTGGCAATTCTCATAGCTTTCTCCAGACGACCAAGCGTCTCGGTGATTTCCGAATCCCCATGCGCGGCCGACATGAAGGCCGCCTCGAACGCAGACGGCGCAAGGTAGACCCCGCAATCGAGTGCGGCATGAAAGAATCTCCTGAACATTTCAACGTCACTTTGTTTTGCTGCTTCAAAATCCGTCACGGGCTCGTTGCGGAAGAAGTATCCCCACATCGACCCGGCGGAACCTGCTGTAAACGGCACGCCCAATTTCGCGGCTATTTCCTTCAACCCTTCAACAAGCGTTGTCGTGCGTCGCTCGATGATTGCGTGAAGCTCACGCGTGAGCGCAGTAAGCGTCGCCTTGCCAGCAGCCATCGCAAGTGGATTGCCCGAGAGTGTTCCAGCCTGATAAACCGCGCCGACAGGTGCCACGTGGTCCATGATTTCGCGCCGCCCACCGTAGGCTGCCGCCGGCAAACCTCCGCCAATCACCTTTCCCAGCGTCGTCAGGTCCGCGCGGACCCCAAATCGCTCCATCGCCCCGCCGTATGCAATCCGAAATCCTGTCATTACCTCGTCGAAAATCAGCAACGCTCCTGATTCGTCGGCGATTGCTCGCAGTCCGCTCAGAAATTCGCCGGTCGGTTGAATGAACCCCGAGTTGCCGACGATCGGCTCTACAATGATCGCGGCAACTCCCTCCTTCGACGAGCGAACCAGCGACCTCGTCATTTCGAGATCGTTATACGGCGCCGTCAGCGTGAGTTCAGCGACAGCGTCAGGCACCCCTGGGGAATTCGGAAGCCCCAATGTTGCGACTCCGGAGCCCGCTTTCACTAGGAACGAATCCGCGTGTCCGTGATAGCACCCGTCGAACTTGAGAATGCCATCGCGGCCAGTAAACGCACGGGCCAGGCGGACCGCACTCATGGTCGCTTCCGTTCCGCTCGATACGAACCGCATCATCTCGACATGTGGCATTCTCGCGCGGATCAACTCGGCCAAATCGGCTTCGAGCTCGGTCGGCATCCCGAATGTCGTTCCGTTGTGCATTGCCGCATTGATGGCATCCAGGACCATCGGATGCGCGTGGCCGAGTACCAGGGGGCCCCACGAGAGGACGTAGTCGATGTACTCCTTGTCGTCGGCGTCCCAGATCCGCGGGCCTTCGCCTCGCTTTGCGACGATTGGAGTTCCGCCGACTCCGCGAAACGCTCTTACCGGCGAATTGACTCCGCCCGGAAAGAGTTCCGCCGACCGCCGCATTATCTCCGCAGATCTATCTCCCATAGCTGCCGACGGTGATCGCGGCCATCGGAAGGGACCTGCGTGCGGGGACGATCTTCGGCGCTGGCTCCGCGGAAATGACATGCACCATTGACGCCCTGAAGTCGTAGTCGTCAACTACCTCTCCGACGGCAACTTCGGCTAGCGTTCCCGGCGGGTGCACTTCGTCGAGGAATGTCACGCCGTCAACATCATCTGCCTGCCAGGGAAGACGGCCGACCGAAACTCCATCCGTGATGCGATCGACAATAAACTGGGCACAGGTTGCAAAGCGAGACTCGTATTTCTCCGCCGTTATCGATCTCTGAAGCTCCTGTAGACGCTCCAATCGCTCGCGCTTTACCGGGTCGGGAACATCATCCGCCATCTCCGCTGCGCGCGTTCCTTCCTGCGGTGAGTAGGTAAAGGCTCCTACGCGATCGAACTGCGTCTCTTCAAGGAACTCCATCAGCTCGTCGAAATCGCTTTCCGTCTCGCCCGGAAACCCGACGATGCAGGTTGTACGAATCGCAACGCCGGGAACAGCTTCCCTAAAGCGCGCAACACGATCTCGAATCGTACGCTTACGCTCGGGGCGTCGCATGCTCGCAAGCACCGCATCCGAGGCGTGCTGCATCGGCATGTCGAGATACGGGAGAATGCGATTTTCCTTCGCGACAACTTCCAGAAGACGCGGGGTGATCCCTGTCGAATACAGATAGAGCATCCGTATCCACGGAACCGATGTCTCGGCCACAAGCGACTCGAGAAGTTCAGGCAGACGCACTCCATCGCGAATGTCGCGGCCGTAGTGGGCCAGATCCTGCGCGACCAGATTCAGCTCTTTCGCCCCCTGGAGCTCCAGCAGCTGTGCTTCACGAACTACTTCATCGCGAGAGAATGATCGATGCTTTCCGCGCATTAGCGGGATGGCGCAGAACGCGCAGCCGTGATCGCAACCTTCGCTGATCTTGAGATATCTGACATGCGGCAGGTCGCCCATGTAAATCCGGACGCCGGGATGCATTGCTATCGGGTCTCCGCCGATCACACCTCGTTGCGCGAGCTCCTGAGCGAGACGGCCGCTTTCTGACGCACCGAGAAAGAGATCGACTTCGGGAAGCGCCT
>JBDUEH010000057.1:0-8889 GCA_040002555.1 Gemmatimonadales bacterium
TTCTACACGACCGATGCTCAGAAGAAGATTGCGTCGGCCTACATCGATCAGCTGACCACGGCGAAGATTTATAACAAGCCGATCGTGACCAAGCTCGAGAAGGTTGCCATGTTCAATGTTGCTGAGAGCTACCACCAGAACTACGCAACGATTCATCCGAATGACTTTTACATTCGAATCAACGACGCGCCCAAGGTTGAGGATCTAAAGAAGAACCTCAGCAAGTTCTACAAGAGCGACGTCTCCGCCTGGCAGTAGCCGCGTCGCGGAAACGAAAAGGCCAACCTGAAGAGGTTGGCTTTTTTCTTTGTCTCCAGCGCCTTAGCATTGGCCGGCACCCAGTTCGGTACGCTACTGACGCGAAAGCGGAGGTAGTGCCGCGTTCGACGGCGACGGAACGGCCATCGTGTTTCTCGCGTGCGCCGTCCCGGCGTGACATGTCACACAAGAGACTTTGTGAAAGTCTTCGTCGAGCTCCTTGATGTTCGCCAGTTGAACCGTGTTGATGTAGTCCTCCATCGTCTGCATCTCTCGCGCGACTCGCTTGTTCTTGCGTGTGTCGCCGTCGTACTGACCGACCACGTGACAGTTGGCGCAAGTCATTCCCAGCCCGCGCCCGTAAATCGTATCCATGTTGCGGACGAACTCGCCAGCAGGCATCGACTTCAGGATTTTCACGTTCTTGAAGACCGTTCCGGCCGGTTCATTCTCGCGCCCCTTGATCACGACGAGAATAGAGTCGACCTGTTTTCGGCGAGCGGTGTCCTGGGCCATTGGATTTGGGGGACGACGCCCCGCGCCTCCCGGTCCGACCGGTCCCGTCTGACCTGGTTCTCCAGGAGGGGTCATGACAGGACCAGCTGCGGCAACTGCCGACGGTCCCTGTCCCACCGGGGCCGGCTCACTCGCTGGACGCGGGGTGCAACCAACGAATAGAGCAGCGGATACCATCACGAGCTGAAAGCCAGAGCTTCTCATTCAACATCCTGGGGCAACGAGACTAGTTCGTATAGGAGTTACAAATACTTACGCTGACACATCGGCGATCGTTGAGAATTTAGCTCCCATTAACAGTAGTTATCGTTGTTGAGTAATTTTCATCGGCTCGCAGCCAACGAGGAATGTATGGAAGGAGGAAGAATCCAGAGCAATCGAGACATCGTCCGTCCAATTATTCTCGCACTTGGAATAGCGGTCGCCGGGCTTCTCATCGGCGGCGGCTTTGCGAAATCGCGCGAAGACAGATACGTCACAGTGAAGGGCATCTCCGAGCGCGAGGTCAACGCCGACCTTGCGATCTGGCCGCTTCGAATCATCGCCGCGGATAATGACCTCGCCAAGGCAAATGCGAGCGTGCAAACCAACCTCGCCCAGATCAGACAATTCCTTTCCGCCAACAAGATCGACGTCACGCAGCTTCAGCTTCAGGATTTTTCCGTCACCGACGCGCAGACCAATCAATATTCCGGCGGAAATTCCGGAGGGGCACGCTTCGTCATCAAGCAGACTGTGGTAGTGCGCTCAACCCAGCCTGACCTGGTTCGCAATGCGAGTCAACGCGTCTCGGACCTGGTGAGCAACGGAGTCGTGCTGTCATCAGGCGGCGAGTACGGCAACGGCGGCCCGACGTTCGTGTTCACTGGTCTCAACAAACTCAAGCCGCAGATGATTGGTGAGGCAACCGCGCGAGCGAGAGAATCGGCCGAGCAGTTTGCGCGGGATTCGCATAGTTCGATCGGCGGTATTAGGCGAGCGAGCCAGGGTGTCTTCGAGATTCTTCCGCGGGATCAGGCCGAAGGGATAACGGAGGCGAGTCAGATCACGAAGACTGTGAGAGTTGTGACAACCATCGACTACGCACTGAGCCGTTAATCGGGACCGCCTCAACAGCTTTCCGCCCCGGCGTACCGCAGCATCAGGCGGACCTTCTGGCAGGACTTCCGAATCGGGTAAACCTTCAATCCCGGCCCGGAGTCTAAAGTTCGGCACTTCAACGAGAACCATGATACTCCGTCGTCTTCTATTAGTAGTCGCGGCAGCCATTACTTCAACCGCTGCTGCACCTCGTCTCGCTCATGCACAGTCCGATGTCATTCGCGGACGCGTTACAGGTCCAGACAGCGCAGCAATCGAGAGTGTTGTAGTTACGGCCACTTCGATTTCCGGAAACGTTTCTCGTACGGCTCGAACCGATCGCAACGGGCGCTTCACTCTCACGTTTCCAGGCGGCGACGGCGACTACATGGTGTCGTACGCGGCACTGGGGTTTGCGGCGAAGCAATTTGAAGTGAAGCGCGCGGCCGATGAAGACATTCTTGTAGCGGACGCCCGGCTTGGGCGCATCGGTACGATTCTCGATCCGGTGAAGGTCACCGCTGAACGACAGAAGGTTCAGCGCAACGACGTTCAGCCCGACTTGAGCGGTACGGAGAAGACGCTCAATAACTCCGCCGTCCCCGCGAACTTGATGGGAGATCTCGCGGCGATGGCCGCTTCCCTTCCCGGCGTCCAATCGGACGGCGCTGACGGTTACTCAGTTCTCGGCCTCGGCTCCGACCAGAACAACGCAACGTTGAACGGAATGAGCTTCGGCGGCTCAAGCCTTCCTCGGGATGCGTCTGTGTCGAGCTCACTGATTACGTCGCCGTACGACGTATCACGCGGCGGATTCAGTGGCGCGCAAATGACACTCCGAACACGCTCGGGATCGAACTTTCTGACACGCGGCATGAGCCTGAATGTGGACGCACCGCAACTTCAGTGGACCGACCGCGCGTCGCAGGCCCTTGGTCAGGAGTACAACAACTATTCGCTCGGCGGGACTCTCTCTGGTCCAATCAAGTACGACAAGTCGTTCTATAACATGGCGTATCAGCTTGGACGCCGGTCGAACGACTTGCAGACTCTACTCAACACGGATGCGCTGGGACTTCAGACGGCTGGCGTGTCGGCCGATTCAGTATCGCGGCTCCTGTCGATTCTCGGCTCATCGAAGGTGCCTCTGAGCGTCGGAACGCCACCCGGAAGCCGCGTGGGCGATCAGGGGTCGCTGTTTGGAAGTCTCGATGTCGCCCCACCGTCATCCTCGAACGGGCAAGCACTGAACGTCTCTTTCAACGGCAACTGGTCAAAGCAGTCGCCATCCTCGATTTTCCCGACGGAGCTCCCCGCCCATAGCGGAGACCGGACGAATTGGCGCGGTGGCGTTCAGGCTCGGCAGAACATGTACTTCGGCGTGGGGATCCTGAGCGAGACGTCGCTTGGCGTCAACGCATCGAAGAGCTGGGGATCGCCATACCTTCAGCTTCCGGGCGGACAGGTCCGCGTCAACTCTGATTTTGCCGACGGCACCAGCGGCGTTCAGAATCTCATCTTCGGCGGTAGCCAGTCATTGAACAACACGACGACTACGAATTCCGTCGGCTTGCTGAACCAGCTGTCCTGGTTCAGCACGAACAACAAGCATCGTCTGAAGATGACGACCGAGCTCAGGCGGGATGGATCGGTGCTGGAGCAGTCGAACAATTCTCTTGGAACGTTTTCATTCAATTCGCTTGCGGACCTTCAGGCGGCGCGTCCCGCGTCGTTCACTCGACAGCTTGGGTTTAGAGAACGCGACGTTAGCCAGTTCGTCGGCGGATTCTCGCTGGGCGATTCGTGGAGGAAGAGCAGCGATCTCCAGATCCAGTACGGACTTCGTGCGGACGCGAATCGATTTGAAAACTCACCAGCGCTGAACCCGGCAATCGAATCGGCGTTCTCGGTGAAGAACGACGCGGTGCCGAACAAGATCTATGTGAGTCCTCGCATCGGATTCTCGTGGACCTACGGACAAGCTGCGCAAATCGCCGGCTTCAATGGAGCTTTCCGCGGTCCTCGTGCTGTGCTGCGCGGAGGAATCGGCGTATTCCAGAACACTCCGTCCACAAATCTCGTTGGCAACGCGCTCGACAACACGGGTCTCGCGACAGGTGTTCAGCAGCTCACTTGCATCGGGGCCGCGACACCAATTCCTGACTGGGCCGGATACTCGACCAACAGCTCACTGATTCCAACAATGTGCGCCGACGGTACAACCGGCACTGTCTTCTCGAGCGTCGCACCCGCTGTTTCGTTGTTTGCCAGGGACTACCAGGCGCCGAAGAGCATCAGGTCGAATCTTTCATGGAATGGACCGACACTCGGCAACAGGTTCAGCACGCAACTCGAGGGCACATACTCCGTCAACCGGAATCAACAGGGCATCACCGACCTCAACTTCAATCCGCTTGCACGATTTACTCTGGCCTCGGAAGGCGGACGACCCGTCTACGTGAATCCGACGAGCATCGTTGCGGCGACTGGCGTTACAGCTTCCCAGGACGGCCGCATGTCACCGCTCTTCTCGAGAGTGATTGAACAGACATCCGACCTGAGGTCGGAGAGCCGCCAGGCGAGAATATCGATTTCTCCGATCAGTTTCTCAACGAGTCTCAGCTGGGGTCTGTCATACGTGTATTCGAATGTGCGTGAGCAGTTCAAGGGATTCAACAGCACCGTTTCGAATCCTCTTAACAAGGAATGGGGGCGGTCTTCATTTGATTCGCGTCACCAGATCGTCTACAACCTCGGGTACAATTTCTTCGACTTCCTTCGCGTGAGCTGGTTCGGCCAGTTCCGTTCGGGCTCGCCGTATACGCCGATGGTTGCCGGCGACATCAATGGAGACGGTTATACCAACGATCGGGCGTTCATTCCGACGACCGCCGATTCTGATCCAATTCTCGCGAGCGGAATTCAGTCTCTCCTGGACAAGGGATCGAGCAGCGCGCGGAGCTGCCTCCAGAGTCAGCTTGGAAAGCTCGCAGATAGAAACAGCTGCCAGGCGCCATGGACCTCCACCGCGAACATGTCGCTATCGTTCAATCCGATCAAAGTGAGAATGCCGCAGCGCGCGACGATCTCATTCCAGGTGTCGAATCCACTGGGAGCCGCCGACCTGCTGCTTCATGGCTCCGACAACCTCCGCGGCTGGGGACAGCCTGCAAGCCCTGACGCGCAATTGCTCTACGTTCGCGGATTTGATCCGGCCGCGAAGCGATACAAGTACGAAGTGAATCAGAGATTTGGCTCGACCAATCAGGCGCTTGGTGGATTCAGGATGCCGGTCACGCTCACGGCGATGATCCGTTTTGATATTGGCCCGACAACCGAAAAACAACTTCTCACGCAGCAGCTCGACCGCGGCCGTCGTACCGAAGGAACCAAGGCTCCTGAAATCATGCTCAAAGCGATTTACGGCAGCGGCGGAATTCCGAATCCGATGGCCACGATTCTGAGACAGCAGGATTCAATTCACCTGAGCGCCGTTCAGGCGGACAGTCTCGCATCCATGAACAGACGCTACACTATAAGGAACGATCAGCTCTGGTCGCCGATTGCGAAATACTTCGCGGATCTGCCGAACGGCTACGACAAGAGCGAGGCATATGATCGCTACATGAACGCTCGCAAGTCGACAATCGACGAGCTGTCGATTCTAGCCCCCACGATCAAGTCGCTTCTTACGGCCGAGCAGCGCAGAAAGCTGCCGGCGTTTATCGCGAGTTATCTGGAGCCGCGCTATCTCGCGTCTATTCGATCGGGTACCGCAAGGTTCACAGGCAATTCCGGATTTGGAGGCGGAGGGTTCGTTCCATTCGGTGGCGACGTGACGTTTGCAGGTGGTGGCGGCGGTACTCAGACAGTGATCATCAGGCAGTAGACATTAAGGTTAAACACAACAGTCCTCTTTCAACCGATGGAGCCATGAAAATTCAAAAGTGTTTTGCGGTTGCGGGTTTGCTCGTTACAGCGGCGAGCGTTGCCGGCTCCCAACAGCGTCCACCGATCCGCCAACTCGGAGCGACGGTTGGAAAGACAACGGAAACTTTCACGAACGTCACCGGCATCCGACCGCTGTCCAACGGTAGTGTGTTGGTAAATGACGTTGCAGGGAGACGCGTGCTCCTTTTCAACCCGCAACTGAGTGCATTCACCGTCGTCGCCGATTCCACAAGCGCCACCGCGAACGCCTATGGCGGGAGATTCGGCGGGCTTGCCGGTTACAAAGGCGATTCATCGATATTCGTTGACCCCAGCTCGCTCTCTATGCTGGTCATCGATCCGGCCGGCAAGGTAGCGCGTGTAATCTCTGTGCCTCGTGCGCAGGACGCTAATATGCTGGCGTCGCCCAACGGTAACCCGGTGCTCGCCCCGAATGGAAAGTTGATCTACCGCGCTCAGCCAAATTTTCAGACTACGCGCACGGTTACTGCTGGCGGCGCCGCCGGAGGTCCGGGTGCATTCCTTCCTCCTGAAATTCCGGATTCCGCACCGGTACTGCGTATCGACCTCGCAACCCGCGTCGTCGATACTCTCGGATACATCAAGACGCCGAAGATCAAGATGGACGTGCAGCGGGATGACAACGGCAACGTTCGAATGTCGTCGCAGATCAATCCCCTGCCGACGGTTGACGACTGGGCAATGACTTCGGACGGCGCGGTCGCTTTCGTTCGCGGGCACGACTATCACGTGGACTGGATCAATCCTGATGGTTCGAAGGCCTCGTCGCCAAAGGTGCCGTTTGATTGGCAGCGCATGACGGAAGAAGACAAGGTCGCGTTCATCGACTCGCTGAAAGCAGCCCGCGCTAAACAGGGCGCGAATGCGCCGACCGCCGCGACACCGGGTGGTGCTGCACCCGGCGCAGGAGGCGGCGGACCGCAGGTTTTCGTATTCGGAAACGCGGGGCCGGGCGGGCCAGGTGGCGGTGGCGGCGGGCCTCCGCGCGGAGGAATCCCGCAGGTCCAACAGAACTTCATCCCGGCCGGCGATCTTCCTGATTACAAGCCGCCTTTCTTCGCCGGCTCAACTCGCGCTGATACTGAAGGCAATCTGTGGATTCGTACCATCCCCACCAGCGCGATAGCTGGCGGACCGGTTTACGACGTCATCAACCGAAAGGGACAGATCGTCGAACGCGTCCAGATTCCGACGGGCAGAACAATCGTCGGGTTTGGCACTGGTGGAGCGGTTTACCTTGTGAACCGCGATGGAAATACGGTGACGCTCGAGAGAGCATCGGTCAGGTAGAGTCTATCCGGGAAAAGGGCCGCCAGTCAAACCGGCGGCCCCTTTTCTTGCCCTGCCACGGCGCGACCCCTTCATTAAATTGGATCAACCAACCAAAACACAATGATCCTTACAAAACGCATCCTGTTTGTTGTCGCGCTTGCCGCGATACCACTGGCCTTGACCAGCTGTCTTGGCACCGACTCGACGGGCGTAACACTGGCGACCGTGGAGACGACGACATTCTCTTCCTCGCTCGGGGTCGACCTCATGGCCTCAACTCGTACCACCAACGGTGTATATGTCCGCGACGTTGTCGTCGGTCCCGGAGCCGTTGTAACCGCGGGGCAAGCGATCAACATCAGGTACAGCGGATACCTTTCTGACGGAACGCTGTTCGACAGCAACACCAACGCCGCGTTGCCTCTTGCCGTCACTGTTGGCGCGACCAACTTGATACGCGGTTTTGGGGAAGGCCTTCCAGGAATGCACATTGGCGGGACGCGTCAGTTGCTAATTCCTCCGGCGCTCGCGTACGGTGCGAATGATTACAACGGAATACCGGGCAATTCTGTTCTCGTGTTCAACGTTCAGGCAGTTAGCGTTCAGTAAGTACCAACCCTTCCGGACGTGGTGACTCGCACTTGACGACCCATTGAAAAAGCCCCCGCCTTTCGGCGGGGGCTTTTTCAAATTCGGGTCAATTACCGATGAGCGGGTTGTTGAGTCGTTCGGCTGCTGGTAAGGGGAAGCAGATCTGGGTCGCGTAAAGCCCGCCAAAGTGGTAGGAGGTGCCGGCTGCTGGAGCCAGCGCGATCCCATAACGAATCACGTCACCAAGATGCTGACTTTCCAGGAACAGCTCTCGTCGGCGCTGGTCGATCAACTCCGCCATGTACTGATCCTGGGTTGTCCCCGTAAAAGCAGGTTGCGATCCGCGTACACGCGACGCGGCGAGAATCGGCAATGCCGTCGCAAGACTGCCCGAGCGGATATCTGCCTCGGCGATGATCAGCTGGGCTTCCTCAAACGTCGCCAGCGGAATCGGAGTGTCTACTGCACTGTATTTTGTCTGGAACCAGTGACGAATTCCGGTTGCGCTGGTTGCATCGCCTGGAGTCACGGGCACTCTCGGATCACCGGCCATGATGGTACGATATGGCTCGCCGACCGAGCTCGATTTGTTAGCCGACGCGTTATCGCTCCACACAAAGTTGTTGCGCCGACCGACCGATGCCGAGTAGGTCGCGTTCTTCAGATACCCGGCAGCAATTTTCTGCGCGTCGGACTTCGCACCGGCGTAATCCTTGAGGTTCAGCTTGGCTCGCGCGCGGCCGAGGTAGGCCATCGGAAGTATGTCGGTCGTCGAGGTGGTTTGCGCCGCCGCGATCGCTTCGGTGAAGCGCGAGACAGCAATCCTGAATGTGCTGTCGCGCGAAATCTCCCCGCCATACTCGATCGATCGATCGGGATTGATGTGCGAGAACGCGAGTGAGCAGAACCCCTCTCCGAGCATTACGTAGGCGTAACCTGCATACGCCGCAGCCGTCGCAATCAGCTTGGTGCGATTGGCAGGCACTTCGGCGTCAGTCCAACCCTTGAGATACGTCAGGATGTTATCGTTTGACGCCCGTGCGACCTGTAGTGGCTGGTAAATCGCGAGGCCTGCGCACGTACCCGTCGAATATCGAGTGTCGGTTGGAATAACGCCTCGACGATCCGCAGGAACCCGATCCGCCGTTTGCTGCGCATAGATGAATTCTTCGCCGACTGTCGCACCCTCCACGACATAGG
>JBDUEH010000058.1:0-8886 GCA_040002555.1 Gemmatimonadales bacterium
GGCTCACTCAACGCATTCACCGGAATCGCCGCCCAGTCGATCGAAGAAGCACCGCGTTTTCGCGTCATCCAGAGCGCCCTTCTCGGCGACGACATCATGACCACCTACGCAATCGAGAAACACTAAGTGTTTACAGGACTGATTGACTCCGTCGGCGACATCACCGTTGTCAAGGAGACACCAGCTGGCGTCGAGATAACCGTTGGATGTCGCTACCACGATCTGGTGGAGGGAGAAAGCATCGCCATCAACGGCGTATGCCTTACGGTCCGCGAGTTCGGCGACGGGTGGTTCAGCGTCGCGGCCGTCGTCAGCACAACCGGGAGAACGACGGTCGCTGACTGGAAGCCCGGCCGACGCGTGAACATCGAGCGAGCCATGCGTGCGGATGGCCGGCTTGGCGGCCACCTGGTCCAAGGTCACGTAGACGCCGTCGCGAACGTGACGGGATCCGCGCAGGTCGGAGACGCTTTCCTAATCGATATCGAGCTGCCCCCTGGGCTGTCGGAGACACTTGTTCTCCACGGGTCCGTGACCATCGACGGCGTCAGCCTCACGGTAAATCAGCTCGACGGTGATAAGTTGCAGGTATCGATTATCGACTACACCTTCCGTCACACGACCCTCGGGGCGGTCAAAGCCGGCGACAGGGTGCATATCGAAACGGACGTCATTGGTAAGTACGTGCAGCGGATTCTCGCTCCGTACATGAACGCGAAGCCCGCGAACTAGCGGGCAGAGGGCAAAAAAATGCAATTCGGAACTGTCGAACAGGCAATTGCCGACATCAAGGCAGGCAAGCTGATTCTCGTCGCCGACGACGAGGACCGGGAGAACGAAGGCGACCTGATCTGTGCCGCGCAGCTCGTTACGCCCGAGCTGATCAATTTCATGATCAAGAAAGCCGGTGGTTGGATCTGCCTCGCTCTAACTGGCGAGCGCGCTGACCAGCTTCGTCTTCCGCAGCAAACGGAACACAACACCGAAGAACAGCGTACCGCATTTACGGTGAGCATCGATGCGGCGCCCCGATTTGGCGTTACCACGGGTATCAGTGCGCAGGACCGTGCACGAACTATCCAGGTCGCGGTCGATCCTTCATCGGTTCCCGCCGACCTTCGTCGTCCGGGACACATCCCGCCACTCCGCGCACGCGAAGGTGGTGTGCTTCAGCGAGTTGGACACACTGAAGCGGCGATCGATCTTGCGCGTCTCGCCGGACTCAATCCGTCAGGCGTTGTCTGCGAAGTCCTCAACGAAGACGGCACGACTTCACGACGACCACAGCTCGAGAAATTCGCGGCTGAGTATAATCTCACGTTCATCACGGTGGCTCAGCTTGTCGCGTACCGGCTTCAGTCCGAGCGATTGGTGCATCGAGTGGCAGAAGCGCGTCTTCCCACCGAGACGGGCGTGTGGAAAGTCATTGGATACAGGAACGACGTAGACAACCACGAGCACATCGCGCTCGTGTTCGGCGACGTTTCCAATTCCGACGATAGCGTGCTGGTGAGAATGCACTCCAAGTGCCTCACCGGGGACGTTTTCCATTCCCTCCGATGCGACTGCGGGTGGCAGCTTCACACGGCGATGGAAAAGATTGCGGCAGAGGGCCGAGGTGTCGTGGTCTACCTCGATCAGGAAGGAAGAGGAATAGGACTTCTGAACAAACTCAAGGCGTACGAGTTACAGGACACAGGGTCTGACACGGTCGAAGCAAACGAGCAGCTTGGGTTCAAGCCCGATCTCCGGAACTATGGAATCGGCGCGCAGATTCTCCTCGACCTTGGGCTTGAAAAGATTCGTCCGCTGACGAACAATCCGAGAAAACTCATCGGACTTGAAGGTTACGGACTGGTAGTAGAAGACCGCGTCGCGATCTCATCTCCGCAGAACGCGGAGAATTCCGGATACCTCGACACCAAGCGCGAGAAGCTCGGCCACCTTCTGGCTTCCTGAATGGCTGAAATTTCAGGAAGTCCCGTTGGTCAAGGCCGACGCGTAGCCGTTGTAGCCAGCCGATTCAACGAAACTATAACACGAGCGCTTGTCGATGGCGCTCTAGACGCACTCGTCCGTCACGAAGTTGCGTTTGACGACATCGACATCATCTGGGTACCTGGCGCATGGGAACTGCCGCTCGCTGCCCGTCATGCGATGGCGAGTGACCGTTATGAGGCCGTAGTCGCACTCGGTGCCGTGATTCGTGGAGACACTCCGCACTTTGACTACGTCGCCGGGGAGGCCTCGCGTGGTTTGGCCGATGCATCACGTGATTCGGAGATCCCGCTCGGTTTTGGGCTGCTGACCTGCGATACCATGGAGCAGGCGTTGGCGCGATGTGGCGGAGAACATGGCAACAAGGGGTGGGACGCGGCGCTTGCTGCTCTCGAGATGGCCGACCTCATGAGTCAGATGGACATGCCGGATGAGGGTTGAAACACGCGGAAGGGCGCGTGCTCTTCAGGCACTCTATGCGTGGGACATGAGGGCGGGGCAGGACCTTACTCGAGTCGCGACGAGAGTATGGGACGACCTCGCCGTAACACCCGAAGAACGAAAATTCGCGGGCGGCATCGTACGCACCGTCGCCAGTTCTCACGCGGAGCTCGACGAAGCTCTCATGGCCGTGACCGACAATTGGCGTCTCGAGAGAATTGGGGCGATCGAGCGATCGGTCCTCCGGCTTGGCGCGGCCGAACTCAGTCGTGGAGAAGCTCCTCCACGCGTCGTGATTCAGGAAGCGGTTCGTCTGGCAGAGCGGTTCGGGTCTGCCGCGAGCGCACGCTTTGTGAACGGGGTTCTCGACGCATACGCTCGGCGGGCCGGCGTTCTCTAGTGCGAATTCTTGTCGTCAACTGGAACGACAGAGACAATCCACATGGTGGCGGCGCCGAAGTACATCTCCATGAGATTTTTGGTCGAATTGCGTCAATGGGGAATCGCGTAGACCTCCTCGCCAGCGGATGGAAAGGTGCGTCTCCCCGGGGATACCTCGACGGAATCGACATTCATCGCGTCGGGACACGTTTCACGTTTCCATTTCACGCTCGGCGCTACTACCGCGACCGGTTGTCGGCACAGCACTACGATATTGTCGTCGAGGATCTCAACAAGATCCCGCTCTATACTCCGCGGTGGGGCGCAAAGCGGGTGGTTGTCCTCGTCCACCACCTGTTCGGACCGACAGTCTTTCGCGAAGCGATTCCGCCGATGGCTGCGGCGGTCTGGTTGGCAGAACGCGGGATTCGGTCGGTCTACGGACGCGTTCCGTTCGAGGCTGTCAGTGAAAGCACGGCGGAAGATCTAGTGACCCGTGGAATTCCGCGGAAAGCGATCAAGGTCATAAACAATGGGATGGACGTCGGGTTTTTCACTCCCATGCCTGGCACGCGGTCGAGTAGCCCCCTGTTCTCCTATGTGGGAAGACTGAAGCGGTACAAGGGAGTGAACCTCATTCTTCAGGCGTTTGCCCATCTCGACATTCCGGCCGCCCGGTTGGAAATTGCGGGAGCAGGTGACTTCAGGGATGACCTTGAAAAACTGACCGATCGTCTCGGAATCAGGGATCGAGTTCGGTTCCCTGGTTTCATCTCGGCCGAGGAAAAACGGGATCTGCTGAGAAAATCATGGGCGACGGTGTTCGCGTCTCCCAAGGAAGGCTGGGGGCTCACAAACCTCGAGGCCCAGGCCTGCGGAACTCCAGCGATTGCCAGTGATTCGCCGGGGCTGCGTGAATCTCTTATTGATGGCGAGACAGGCATTCTCGTTCCCCACGCAGACACATACGCTTTGGCCTCAGCGATGAAAAAACTTGCTTCTCATCCGAATTTGATGGAGAACTACGGCAAAGCAGGCAGGGCTTTTGCCGAACAGTTCACGTGGGACAAAGCAGCCACAGAAACACTTTCGCACCTGAAGCAAGTGGTGCAGCGAGGCAATCAGAAGTGGAAATAATCTTTCACGCCCATCATGCCAGAATCTCCGACTCGATGCGCCGTCGCGCTGAAGCCGGAGTCCGCCGAATCGGTCGCCGTATTGGACGCGCTGTTGACGCAGTCATTCGGTTTGAGCAAGATGGTCCGGTGAAGCGAGTCGAGATCGTCCTCCACGCCCCGCCAAAGCGAGACCTTATCGCAAGGGGCGAGTCACGTTTTTATGGTCTTGCCCTCACTGACGCACTGCTACGCATTGGCGCTCAGGCGCGGTCGCTTGGCAAGGCATCAACAGTAAAACGCGCGCGCGCCGCGAGGCTGGCGGCCAGAGCGTGACTCGCCAGCTCACCGTTCGGCAATTCCTCGAACGATCTGGCGCATCGCTCAACCTTCATGATCTGAACGACGGGGTTGGCCTCGACAGGGTCATACCCAACCCCGATCTCTCCAGCCCCGGCCTCGCACTGGCCGGCTATGTCGGCAGGTTCGTCGCCGAGCGCATACAGGTTCTCGGCGAAACCGAGATCACTTATCTCTTTTCGCTGCCGGCCGAACAACGCGAGAAAATCGCGAAGATGTTTTTCGGATTCCCGATTCCCGTGGTCGTCGTCACCAAGGATCAGGATCCACCGCTCGAGCTGAAGCAGGCTGCGGCCACCGCAGAGATTCCGCTGTTGGGGACCGCTCTCAAAACCGCAGAGTTCTACAGGCGCATAAAGCCGGTGATCGAAGCCGAATTTGCCGAGACCGCGACGTTGCATGGATCGCTGGCGGATGTGTTCGGTGTTGGCCTTTTCTTCACTGGCCAGAGCGGCATCGGCAAGTCGGAGTGCGTGCTCGACCTGGTCGAACGAGGCCACCGCCTCGTCGCGGACGATCTCGTTATCGCGACGCGAAGAGGCTATGACGTCGTTATCGGACGCGGGCACGAGCTTCAACGACACCATATGGAAATTCGCGGTGTCGGGCTCATTGATGTGCCGCACATCTTTGGCATTCGCGCGGTTCGCCAGCAAAAACGAATCGAGGTCGTGGTTAACCTCGAGGAATGGAACCAGAACGCCGTAGTCGAACGGACCGGACTCGACTATCAGTACACGACGATGCTCAACGTTCAGATTCCTTTGATTACGGTTCCGCTGAATCCGGGGAAAAACATCACGGTGATTGCAGAAGTGATCGCGCTCAACCATTTGTTGCGCTATTCGGGTATCAATACCGCGGAAGCGTTTAACGATCGATTAATCGGGCGGATGAAACAGGCTGCAGCCGGTAATGTGAGAGAATATCTGCAGGAAGATGACGAGTAGCGAAGACGACTCGACCGAAACAAAGCACACTCCGCGAGCGATTGTCGCTGGCCATGGATCGCTTCCGCAGGGACTTGTAAACGCAGTTGACTGCATCTCCGGCCGCGGCTCGGATTTTCATGTTCTTTCCAACTTCGGTTTAGCCGGCAGCGATATCGAGGACAAGCTGCGAGCGGCGGCTTCTGAATTTGGCGTCAGGGTTTTTTTTACTGATCTCCCCGGCGGCAGCGCAACCATCGCTGTGAGACGAATGATGCGAACTGACCCGAGTCTCATTCTCGTCACGGGCGCCAATCTCAGCACGCTTCTCGAATTCGTGTTTCAGTCGGATGGCGATCCGGCAGAAGCTGCGCGCTCGGCGGCTGAGAAGGGTCGCGGGACTCTGGTCGCGTTTGGAGATGGCGCGCCAAAGCCCACTCCAGCGAGCGGCGGCGGCTGATGTCGATTGCTCTGTATCGAATCGACGATCGACTGATCCACGGACAGGTTGTGGTTGGATGGGGACAGCCGCTCAATATCGGTTTTGTCGTGCTCGTTGATGACAACGTGGCGTGTTGCGACTGGGAACAGGATCTCTATCGCATGGGCGTTCCTCCCGAAATGGAAATTGTCTTCGCGGACGTCCCGTCTGCGGTGACGAATCACGATGCATATCTGAATGACTCGCGTCGCGGAATCATCGTTACGCCGGATATCGACACGATGCGGCGGCTTGTCGAGGGCGTCGGGACCATCAAGTACGTTAACGTCGGCGGCATTCACCACCGCGCTGGCCGCACTCCCCGACTCAGATACGTGTTCCTCACTCAGGACGAAGCGAACTCACTGGCGGAGCTGTCAGAGTCCGGCGTTCAGGTGACGGCTCAGGACGTTCCCAACGCGCGCCAGGCTCAAGTCTCTGAGCTGCTCGTCTCGAAGGCGCCCGAAGAACGCTCGGCATGATCATCCTGCTCGACCTCCTGCCGATCGTCATGCTTGGCGCATTCCTCGGAATGGACGTCGTAACATTTCCGCAGGCGATGATCTCTCGCCCGATCGTTGCGGCGACAGCAGCAGGGGCATTCATCGGCAATGCGCCGGCCGGACTGATAATGGGAGCGATACTCGAATTGCTCGCTCTCGAGATGCTTCCGTTCGGCGCGTCACGCTACCCCGAGTGGGGATCAGCAAGCGTTGTTGGCGGCGCCCTTTACGCATCTGCGTGGGGCGATCCGGCTGGTGCGTTGGTGGCGAGTCTTCTCGCTGCTCTTCTTACTGCAATGGTGAGTGGGTGGTCGATGGTGCGCCTCAGGCGATCGAATGCGCGTCGCGCTGCATCCCTGAAAAGCCGGCTCGACGCGGGATCCGTAGACGCCGTGACCGGACTTCAGCTGTTCGGTCTCACTGCCGATCTCTTTCGCGGCGCAATCGTCACGTTCGTGGCGATGCTCGTCTTCAAGCCATTGACTCCAGCGATCATCTCTGCGTGGACCGTTGACGCGCGTGACTCGCGCGCCGTGGTCGTTGCGATCGTTGCCGCTGTTGCTGCTGGAGCGATCTGGAAAATCTTTCACTCTGTTCCGAAGGCTCGAATCGTCTTCGTCTCGGGACTCGTCATCGGCGCGTTTCTGGTTGTGACGAGATGACTGCCACCGCCAACGCCAGGACGTCTGTCGCTGCGTCACTGCCGCGAGGAATCTGGATCCGTATGTACCTGCGATTGTTCGCAGTGCAGGGCTCCTGGAACTACGAATCCTTGATCGGAAACGGAATAGCGTTCTGCATGGAACCGGCGCTTCGCCTGTTGCCTGGCGGTATCGGCGGACAGAAGTATTCCGAGGCGCTGGGCCGGCACGCTCGATATTTCAACGCGCATCCGTACTTCGCGGGTGTCGCGGTTGGCGCCCTTGCGCGTGCTGAACTCGACGGGGTGCCGCCGGCACTCATCGAGAGATTTCGCACCGCACTTGGCGGCCCGCTCGGAAGCGTTGGCGACAGACTCGTCTGGGCAAGCTGGCTCCCGCTTTGTTCGCTGATTGCGCTCAGCGCGTTCGGCTTCGGGGCGCCACCACTGCTGGTAACCGCTATCTTTTTGGTCAGCTACAACCTTGGGCACTTCTGGCTCAGAGCCTGGGGACTCCAAGTCGGGTTCAAGAAGGGTTTGCGGGTTGCCGATGCGCTCGGCAATCCGGTGCTTCGTAAGGGTCCCCAGATAGTAGGAACCGCTGCAGCGCTTGTCGCAGGTCTGGCGATTCCCCTTGCGTCGAGTCGCTTGATCGGTGGCGGCCGCAGTCTCGCTGCCGGAATCATCGTTGTCGCGATGTTCGGCGGTGTTCTCTTCTCACGCTTCGGCGGCAGAATCGAAGGTTGGCGATTGTCGCTTGCAATCCTGGCCCTGTTCGTCTTCTTCTCGGTGATTCGCTAATGGCTGAACGCAGCGCCCAGATTATCAACAAGCAGGGAATTCACGCGCGCCCCGCGGCCGAGATCGTCAAGACTGCGTCGCGGTTCAAGAGCAACATCGTCATCGTTCGCGACGACCTCGAGGTCAACGCCAAGAGCATAATGGGAGTCATGATGCTCGCCGCCGAGCATGGGTCGTCCATCGACATACGCGCGGAAGGTGAGGATGAGGGAGCTGCACTGGATGCCATCTGCAAAGTCATCGCTGGCGGGTTTGGTGAGTAAATGACTGGCGAGCGCGCGGCTATGGAGGGCCGGATGATCGGCATCCCCGCCTCGCCGGGGATCGTCATTGGTCCCGTTCACCTGTTGTTGTGGGAAGTCCCTGAAGTTGCCAATCGTATCGTGTCGGACGAAGCAATCCCGGCCGAGCTCGAACGATTTCATGATGCCGTGGAAAAAGCCAAGCAGAAGCTGCAACAAGTGAGAGATCGCGCGGAGAAACACGCGGGCGAGCAGGAAGCCGGGATCTTCGAGGTACAGATAGCGATTCTCTCTGACTCTGAGCTCATCTCCAGCGTCGAAGCTCTGATCAACCAGAACCTTGGCGCCGAAAAGGCGTTCGACCTTGTCCTCATCGAGTGGCGGCAGAACTTCGCCCGACACGCGCAGCCAATGATTCGCGAGCGCGTCGGTGATCTTACCGACGTCCACATCCGTGTGCTGTCGGTTCTGCTCGGCCTTCCCGATCACGATCCCGTTGATCTTCCGAAGGGAAGCAACGCGATCCTCGTTACGCATGATCTGACTCCAAGTCTCACCGTGCAGCTCGACCGCGATGCTATCTCGGCGATTGCGACCGATGCCGGCACTCGAACTTCTCATGTGGCGATTCTTGCCCGTTCTCTCGGATTGCCTGCGGTGGTGGGACTTCGTGATGCGACGCTGCGACTGGTTGGTGGCGAGGAAATAATTCTCGACGGGTCGTCGGGCGTTGTCATCCCGAATCCAACGCCTGCTCAAATGGCTGCGTACACCGATCGTCAGAGTCGGGAGGCGGCCGATGCCGTCGAGCTCGAGAATCTCATCGACGCCGAGCCGATCACGCTCGATGGCGTTCGGATAACGCTGCGGGCCAATGTCGATCTGCCCGAAGAGGCGGAGCACGCGGCCCATTCCGGCGCTGAAGGTGTCGGTCTCATGCGGACCGAATTTCTGGTTGTCGGACGCGCGACCATGCCGGACGAAGAAGAGCAGTA
>JBDUEH010000059.1:0-8884 GCA_040002555.1 Gemmatimonadales bacterium
TGCAGCTCGCCAGGGCCGGAGCTTTTGCAGCATGGGAGCCGGATAGAAGGAAGGCTGCGTGGGAAGCGCTTAGGGCGAATGGGGATTCGTTGCCGTTTGCCCCGGCGACGCGGGATATGCATTCGCCGCGGGTGATGACGCCTACGGAGTTGATCTATCTAGACTATTTCGCTACGGGAGTCAGTATTAATGGGCATCCCATGCATCACATGCGATCTCGCTTACGGCGAGCTGGCGTTGTGGATAGTCAGGGGCTGCGGGAACTGCGGGGTGGGGAGCCGATTATCGTCGCGGGGTTGGTGACGATTCGTCAGCGGCCTGCTTCTGCAAACGGGACGATCTTTCTGTTGTTGGAAGACGAGTGGGGGTTCATCAATGTTGTCGTTCCGAGCTTTCTCGTTGATGAGTTCTCGGAGGTAGTTAAGTTCGCGACGTTCGTTTTAGTGCAGGGGAGATTCGAAAAAGATGAGAATGTGCTGAATGTCGTTGGGAAGCGGTTTAAAGAGTTGCAAGTAAAGAGGTTAGAGCACAACGCGCGGAGTTTTAGATAATAGGTCCCTATATCAGGTGATAAACTGCCTGACACGAAAGGGGGTTTGCAGGTCAATTCGCCGGCTAGCGCGCCCGTTGATAGAAGAGTTTCTTCACCGTCACGCCGTACGCCTCCAGGGGCGCGGTCCACGCCGAGTCCGAACGTGGTAGTTCCTTTGTCCGACCGACGATCGAACGACGTCCTGGTGATGAAGACGCCCTCAAGCCTGGACGACGAACCATTTCCGTAAACCTTCGTTCCAATGACAAGGGCGCCGTCGAGATGCGTGCGCGGATCGTGAACATTCGCATCACCGAGCCACCGTCGCCTAAAGGCTCCGTACCAGCTCCGGTCACTCTGCCCGCGTCATCGATCTGAAGTCGCAGCGACGCGCCCATTCCCGGAACCTCATACGATCCCGACAAAGCACTCGGCGACCTCGGTATCACGGGTTCGAATTTGACTTCCTTGAACTCCTCGGCCCTCGCGCCGCGGCGCTCTTTGACGGCGTGCTTCGATTTATTGAACGAAGCGACGATCACCCCAGCTCGCGAGCTTGATTCGCGCGTCTGTGCTGAGCCAGTCGACAAAGGGATGGTCGTCGCTACGGCGAGGACGATGATTGCAGCAGCCGTTGGGAGGTTCATTTTGTGTCCTTGGGTTTCCTACATAGACAGGACCTGGTAAAAAGGGTTCACGGGGCTGGGACGCCCAGTTCCAGCGGCATGCGAGCGAGGCCGATACGAGGCGCGCTATCTGAGTTTCGCAGCCTCGTAGCTCCGTCGAATAAAATCGTTCTGAGGCCTCAACTCCTTCGCGTGACCGAATGCCGCGACGACTGCGGGCCAGTCGGCAACGAAAGTATGCACACGCGCGCTCGCGACCCAGGCAACGTGTGAGGTCGGATATCTGTCGGTAACGGCGGAGTACGCGCCGAATATCGCGGCCCTGGTCTTTGCCATCGAGATGACATCGTTGGCAAACTCCAACAGTTGCTGCACACTCGAGCCCCACGGATCAGGAAGCGCAGCTGCGCGGCGTTCACGGTCGTAACTGGCAAGCGTGGAATCGAGCCCTTTGGCCTTGTAGATACTCACGAGACGATCAGCAAGCCGGTCGCCTTCCTTGTAGTTGATCGCTTTCTCATAAGCGGCGTCAACGCCCCGAACAGCGTCAGCAAAAAGCGGAGCGGCAGGAAGATCGGGCTCCATCACTTCGCGCACATCCGTCGGAAAGACGCCAGTGTCCCAGTGAAGCGTCGAGACAAAAAAATTGAGCTTGCTCGCCGGCATGGTGAATCGAGTTGCATCGCCATAGTGCGCCGGCGCTCCACCCGGCGGCTCACCGACGAATATTGCATTCGTACGGTCCTCGAGCATCGAGGTGAAGTTCATCGCGGCGCTGTAGGTATCGCGGCCGGTAATGACGAAGAGATGACCGCGTTGATTGAGATGTGGGTGCTCAATAATTGACTGTACTATGGGCCGTGCGAGATAGTTGTCGCCGCCATCATTGTATCGAATGTCGATCACAAGGCGCTCTGCTCCGGCCGAGTCGGCGAATGCAGTGAGTCTCTTTCCGAAATCGGGGAGCGATGCGACGCCGCGCACGGGACCGAGATCGACCGTGTCTGTCGAGCTCTGCACCTGATTTATCTGTGCATAGACGACCGTACCGCGCTGCGTAAACCAATAGGGCTCGTTGCGATGCAGCTCCGACACCGGCGTCGCCGCCGGAGACAACTGTCGAATCAGCGACGTGCTCCATTGCGGAGTGAAAGTTCCGGATTGAGCTCTCACGACAATTCTTCGCTCTCCTTTCGTATCAGTTACGCCGAGTACGAGAGAATCACCAGCGGTCAAACCAATGGCTGCCATGACTGCGGGCGACGCCAGCATCGTCGGCACATTGGACATGCGCGAGTACACGTTGTCTCCCGATGCGAATTGCATGACGCTGTCCCAGGCCGTCATCGCTGAAAGCGCGCCGATGCGGACTACCTTCTTCCCGACGACAGCGGCCAGATCCGGCGATGCAGCGGTTATATAGAAGCCGTCAGCGAATCGGTCGATGCGAGCTCCGAAGAATTTGTCATCAGTGAGAACGGGCGCGCGAAGTTGAACACGACTGTGCCCGTCATTGAGCAGCGCGACAATCGCCTGCATGCGCATTGTGATTTGCTGCGGAGTAAGAGTCTCGATCTGACGCGACAGGAGGGAAGCGGCCGCATCGAATTCGCTTTCCGGAACGCGATGATACGGAGATGGGTGCACCGACTTGATCGCCGACATCATGTAGGCGAGATCAGATCTCCACTGTTCCGCCGACTGCGCGCGCAATGAAACGGGAGTCACGGTGAGTGCGGCGGGAATGCCGAGAAATGCTATAGCCGTTCTGCGAAGAGCGGTGGCGGAGTTCATTGTGCATTTAGGAAAATGTTGAGATTTCAGCACTGCTGAAAAATCAACATGTGGCCCGATTCGTCAATGACTCTGCGAAAAACCGTACAAGTAAGCCAATGAGGTAGTTAAACGACGGTCATCTGCATGAACAGCGGACCGGGCGTGTCCTGGAACAGCTCATCCCAAACGCATTGCGAAGACCTGTCCCGTCAGTAGAGTTAGAGGATGAAACGAACCCATGGTCAGCGCTGGAGTGTGCAGAATCGCCCTGTTCGGGGCGCGATTCACTTACTCGCGGTGGGGCTCGCAGCAGTCGGCTGCAGTGAAGCAGCAGGCCCGGGACCTGGTGGCCCAGGTCTGATCGATAAAAGCTGTCTGGTCGCCGACGTACCTTCTGTCGGCAGCGTCTCCACAATCCCACCGAGCGACAAGCCAAATCTCTGCATTCGCATTCCCGCGGGAACGGATCGGTACTTCGTCGCATTCGCTGACGTCAGAAGCATTGAGCGAGCGCGCACGGGCCCGGCCGGCTCGAGAAAGGAAGAGGACTTCTATATACAGGTTCGCGGCGGAAAGCGCGAAGTCATCGCCAGGTCCGATCTGCGCGAAGGCGACGCGGCCGCTCCAACCCGCCATGGACCCGACGCGAGTCTTCAACTCTCCGATCTCCAGTGCGCGCAAAATCCACTCTCTCCATTTTGCCGTGCAACGCCATGGGAGACTGGTGACAAGTTCAAGGACTCGCGTAGCATCGACTATTCCGTTCTCGACATAGAAGGTCCGCTGGTTCTGGCTGTTGAGCAGACGAGGTTCGACAACATTACCCCGAACGTTCGCGCTACCTACTTTGGTATCATGAAGCGGCTCGTATCCACCCACCTGCCTCTGCTTCAATCGGTTTTTGGCGCACGGGGAGTTACGTCCAGTGGCAGCCAGCAAACGCTTCTGCTACTTGGGGGAGTTCCCGAGAGTCATGCAGCCATCCAATCCGATGGCACTACGACCCGCGGCTATGTAGAAACAGGATTCAACGTCGAGCAGCCCGATACTTTCGCGGTGTTTTTTACGCTCGCTCACGAGCTGGCTCACATCGAGCAATTCCGTTATGCATGGGAGCTGGATCCGGCAGCCCGCGTTCAGGGCAACGCACAGATACTCGGCTATTGGGGAATACCGCCATGGGCTTCAGAAGGCGGAGCTGATTTTCTTGCGTGCGAGTCTATTCGTGAAGAGGCCGGAGTGTCGTGGGCTGCGAACTTCGCTCTCGACTTCAAGAGCACGTCGGCCGTGAACAGATATTCGGGTTGCCTGCGCGATGGCTCGGGCGGCATAGACGATGGCTATGCCTCCGGCGCCAAGTACATGCGGACGCTCATGGAATATCTCGTCGCCAGGGGAGCAGCGGTTGGCACAGCGCGTCGCGAAATTGCTCTCGGAAGTCTCGAGGGATGGTTCGGCATCGACGATGCCAATTTACGCTTCATGGGATTGACCAAACGAGTTGCAAGTCTTTCGGGAACATCGTTTGATCCGGGTGTCTCTCTGCTCGAAACAGCGATGCAGACAGCTCTCGATGATATCACGCCCGGTTCAAAGTGGAACGTTACATCGACGAAGAACGCGTGGAAGTACTGGGGCTACCATCAGGCCGTGAAGGCAAGCGCTGACACCGTTCCCATCAACGTCTTCAATAATCCAAATGGATCGGGCTACATGGTCTTCGAAGCAGATACTGTCGCGCGCGATGTGCGACTAAGTGTTCCGTTTGCCGGCATGCGCTGGATGATTGCAGCGGTGAAACAATAGGTCGATGGAACAGCGTCCGGCGCTCCGCGTGGGAATCCCGAGTGGCGTACACCTGTGCTTCAAAAGTCGGTTCTGTTGTTTCTCACGAAGGTCACACCTTGAGCCGTGACGCTTTGCGCCTGGCCATGCTCAGCAAACTGAAACGTCAAGACGCTCCCCGACCCGGCGATTTCGATCCGCATCTGATTCTTTAAAGCATCAAATATCTCCACGGGCCCGTGCACATCCCCCCACCGGTACTGAAGCTTCCCGTCGACGAGCCTGAAACTGATCGTCCCATAGTTCGGGTCCGAATACGATCCGGTAAACTGCGCGAGCGGATGAGCAAGCGGCTGAAGCTGCCGTGTCGCGCGGACCGAGTCACCGCGCGCAATGCTCTTCAATCCACCGGCAAGCTGCGTTTTGAGTGTGTCGAACCTCGCCCACGCTCGGTCGCGCGCATTTGGGCGGCCGGCTTCTAGATCGTACGCGAGGGTCGCAACCAGATCTGTTACTACCGAGAGTCCACCGGTAGACATCGCAACCACTCCGATTCTGCGCCCGGGAAGAAATGACAGATGACTTCGCGTCTCCCCATAGCTGCCGAACCTGCTGATCATCCGCTCACCTTCGTAGCTGCCGATCTCCAGCCCTGATCCCCAGCCTTCGCGGTCGAAGTACGCGAACTTCTTCGACCGCTCAACCGTCTGCTTTGCAATGAGCGTTTGGCCCAGCACGACAGCCGACTTCGGAAAGGCACGCTTCCCATCGATAATTCCGGAATCCATTTGCACGATCGTCCAGCGTGCGAGGTCGTGCAGCGTCGAGAGATGACCGCCAGCCGAATTCATCGTTCTATCCGTCTTGAAGAATGGAGTGGTCTGATAGCGGCCACTTGACGAAAGCGATGCGGGCTTCGCGATTCGCCTGGATTCGAGTCCTGACACTCTCGTGTACGTGTCGTTCAACCCGGCGGGCCGATACACGTTTTTCGCGAGGAACGATCGCCACCCTTCCGGACGCTTCGCGTCGATCACCATCGCCGCAACGTTGTACCCGAAGTTCGAGTAGATGAGATCGTTGGATGGATTCCTTCCAGCGAGCTGAATCAGCTCAGGCCACCGCGATTCAGGAATCTCTCCAGTGAACGCCGCAGTGGTTACAATAGCCAGATCGTTGATGTGATGCGTGTGCGCCAGAAAATTGCCAAGCGTGAGAGAGTCGGCGTGAACGGCTGGATTCCATTGAACTTTGGGAAGCAACTTCATGATCGGCTCATCGATGCGAATCACTCCGCGATCGGCGAGCAACGCGATGCCGAATCCAGTGAACGACTTGCTCGTTGAAGCGAGATACCAGAGCGTGCGATTTGTCGCAGGAATTTCGGCAGTGACGTCGGCCATTCCATAACCCTTACTGAGTATGGCCCTGCCATCCATCGTGACAGCGACGCCGAGCGCCGGTGCGAGTCCGGCGGCAACAACTTGTGCCGCGAGGGAATCGACGAGCCGCGCAATCACAGCCCCGCTCGCACCGTGTTGCTGGGCCGAGGCGGGGAGGGGAAGCAAGATGAGGCCGACCAGCCCGAGGAGTGCGCGACGCATGAGTCAATCCATTGATGCGGGATTTACAATCATACGCTCGGCCGCCAGGCAAAACTTGAATAATCGAAACCGAATGAGTCAACTCACGCTGTTCATCAGTGTGCGATAGCGTCGGGGTGAGAGGCCGATCGAGCGACCGAGCTCGCGGCAGAGATGCGGCTCATCGGAGAAGCCGTTTGCGTGCGCAACGGTAGAAACTGTCGATCGAGTCTCGATGAGATCAGCCGCTGCAGACTGAAGACGAAGCCGGCGCAGCTCTTCACCCAATCCGGTTCCGAACCAGCGCCTGACGCAACGGGCGAGATACACGGGATGCACACCGGCGCGCTCGGCGACTCGAGGCACCGTCGTCGTCGCATTCCATGAATGGCTCAGCTCAGTCATCGTGTCGCGGAGCCATTGCGGTGCTGCGCCACCAGGGGGTGGAGCAGGTCGAGCGGTGATTGCAGCAACCAGGTCGACGATGTCTTCATCATTCGCGTCGAATGTTACGCATTCTTGTCGCGCGCGATGAACTAAACGGAGAAATGACCCTGCTACGTGCGGATGATGCGTCCAGCGCCATGAGGCAGAACGTGCAGGGTCGTCGATCACATCGCAGAGCGTTGTTGCAGGTAATGTGAGCCGGACGAGTCGGACTTTTGTCAAAAAATCGTCAGAATGAACGACGCCCGGATCCTTGACGACGACACTCAGCGGCCCGGCTGTCTCAGTCGCACCGCCGACGGTTTCCGAAAGCCGGCCGTAAAGGACTAGACTCAGCTGAAGAGTGTCGTGCTCGTGGTCGGGGTGCTGAGTTCCGGCGCTGTAGACGCTCGATTCGAGGGTGAGGGAGCCAGTCATCTAGCGTCCCTACGCAGAGGCCGAGCCCGGAGTTACGCCATACACAAAGCCTGCAGAACAATCATTCCGTCCCTGCGGCCTCCTGGGGTTCGAAGCAATTCCCGTGATCACCCCGGCGGAGGCGTCAACGCGTGCGCTGTAGTCGGAACAACACCACAACCGTTTCGGACCTTGCTCCGTCCAACCAGCCATGACGTCTCCATACAACTCCGTACTCGTGGGGCTGATCGCCTCGCTCACCAACGCGCCGCTCGCCACCGCTCAAGCGCCCGTGCCCGATCTCTCCGGATTGTGGGTCGCAAAACTTCGCTTCGACCCGGCCGTTCCCACGCCCGTCACTCTTCTGAAGAGTGGCAACACCTGGTACGTGGACGTCGGTCGACAACGACTGAATGCGCAGTCGAACGGTCGCTCTATCTCCTTCGGTCTCGCCGATGATAAAGGACATTTCCGCGGTACAATCGGCGACCACGACATTGTCGGACACTGGTTCGGAGGAAGGGAAGCCAATTACGCATCGCCGCTGACACTCAAACGCGACGGCGCAAATACATGGCGCGGCCAAACGACTCCGCTCGGCATCACATCCACGTATTACTTGCCGATCAGGCGCCGAGCGGATGGGACGTACGCCACGTATCTCCGGAATCCGGAGAGGAATCAGGGACAATTCATTCCCGTCTCTACTGCGCGCGTTAGTGGCGATGTCATCGAGCTCATCGGTCACCGGGGTCAGCAACCTGACGCCGTCACCGCATCAGGTCGTTACGACGATGGTGTCATCCGCATCGTCATCAACGGAAACTCATTCGACTTCACTCGTGATACCGATTCAACGAGTGCGTTCTACCCGCGCGGCGAACGCGCGCCGCGCTATGCATACAACCAACCGCTCGACATGCACGATGGATGGCCGGTCGCGAAGCCGGAGGACGTCGGCATGTCGCGCAGCGGCATCGAGAAGTTCGTTCAGATGTTGAGCGACATGCCAATGGATTCGATCAACACACCGCAAGTACACAGCTTTCTTCTAGCTCGTCACGGGAAGCTGGTTGTCGAAGAATATTTCCACGGTTACGATCGCGACACGCCGCACGACGTGCGCTCTGCTGGCAAGAGCTTGATGTCGGTCTTGATCGGGGCAGCGATTCAGGCAGGCGTTCCAATAAAGCCGTCGACGCCAGTGTATAGGACGATGCTTGGATCAGTTCCGGTGGACCTGGATCAGCGCAAGCGCGCAATGACACTCGAGCATCTGATGTCGATGACGGCGGGTTACAATTGCGGGCCGGATGATGCGCCTGGCAATGAAGACGTGATGCAGGAACAGACCAAGGAATCGGACTGGTATCGGTTCACGCTGAACGTGCCGATGATCACCACGCCGGGCGATACGATCGTCTACTGCAGCATCGAGGCGAATCTTGCTGGCGGGATGTTACAGAAGATTGCGCAGGAACCACTCCAGGAGATGTTTTATCGTCTGGTCGCGAAGCCGCTCGAGATGAAAGACTATCAGCTTTTCGTTACACCAAGAGGCGATCTGTACGGGGGCGGCGGCCATCGCTTCGCATCACGAGATTTCCTGAAGCTCTCGCAACTCATGCTGAACGAAGGAACGTGGAAAGGTCAGCGCATCATGAGCAGGGAGTGGGCGCTCAAATCCGGATCCGCCATGCGCAACCTCAGCAAACAGCAGCAATGGGGCTGGCTATGGA